>JBDTMU010000100.1:0-5640 GCA_039934115.1 Chloroflexota bacterium
GGGAGCGGTCTGCAAAACCGTTTACACGGGTTCGAGTCCCGTCGTCGCCTCCATCCTTGCGACCTAGAGGTTGAACCAACGGACCGCCGCAAGATTTGCCATGACGGCCGCGGCCTGCAACGCCAACACCAGCAGCGCCGATCTGGGAGCCCGCGGCAGATACCTGAACGCAAAGAGGGCCACCCCAGGCACCTGTGCCGCCATCAATAGCCACCACAGGCGGGCAGCGGTGCCCTCGTCGGCTTCGGGCCCCGGTCCGGCCACGGCAACGTGAGCGAGCACCAGTGCGATGCCCCCAGCTGACATGGCCAACGGCAAAAGCGCAGTCGGTCGCTGAATGATCTTCCGGGTGCAGACCGCTAGACCGGCCACGGCAGACCTCGAGGGCTAGGAGAGCGCGGCTCGTGGCAGGCTCGCCAGCAGCTCGTCCACGATCGCGCCGAATGGCTCCAGGGCATGCTCGACCGCTTCGATCGCGCCCTTCCCCAATCCTAGGCTCGGCCCGCCCGGCGTATCTGCCGAGGCGATCCACCGACCATTGATTTCGCGCAGGCGCACGTCAACCCAGAAGGTCGAGCAGTTCAGCCTGAGCCAGATCATGCGAGCAGGTATAGCGAGCTGACCTTGCAAGCGACCTTGCGATTTGGCCGAACGTCGTACCCTCCCACCCATGGCCACCATCGTCCAGAAGTACGGCGGCACGTCGATCGGCGATCCGGAGAGGATCCGCCGCGTCGCTGAACGGATCGTTGCCTCCGCCGCCACGGGCGATCACATCTGTGTCGTCGTATCGGCCATGGGAGACGCGACCGATAACCTGATGGGACTTGCCACCGAAGTGTCATCGGACCCGCACGAGCGCGAGCTGGACATGCTGCTGACGGCGGGCGAGCGGATCTCGATGGCGCTGGTCTCGATGGCCATCATCGACCTTGGCCGCGAGGCGGCCTCGTTCACCGGCGCGCAGGCCGGCATCATCACCGATGCGGCCCATGGCAGGGCGCGGATCGTCGAAGTCCAGGCGAACCGCGTCGCCGAGGCGCTGGAGGCGGGCACGATCGCCATCGTTGCGGGCTTCCAGGGCGTCTCGACCACGGACGACGTAACCACGCTGGGGCGGGGCGGGTCGGACATGACCGCCGTCGCCCTGGCAGCCGCGCTGGGAGCTGACGTCTGCGAGATCTACACCGATGTCGAGGGTGTCTTCACTGCCGACCCGCGGGTCGTCCCCGATGCACGCAAGCTGGCCGCCGTGTCGTACGAGGAGATGCTCGAGCTCGCAACCAGCGGGGCGCGCGTGCTGATGTCACGATGCGTGGAGACGGCGCGGAATCACGGCATTCCGATCCATGTCCGATCATCCCTCAGCGGCGCGGAGGGAACGTGGGTCTCAGCGGAGGGTCAACGGATGGAGCAGGCGATCATCGCGGGGATTGCGCATGACACCTCGGAGGCCAAGGTCACGATCCTGGGCGTCCCGGACCGGCCGGGCATCGCGGCGCGCGTCTTCCGTCCTCTCGCTGACGCCGGCGTCAACATCGACATGATCGTCCAGAACGTGTCCGCCGCCGGCCACACTGACATCTCCTTCACGCTCCCCAAGGAGGACCTGCGGCGCGCCCAGAAGGCGCTCGAGCAGGTGCGTGTCGATGTGGGGGCGTCGGAGGTCGTAACCGACGATGACATCGCCCGGGTCTCCCTGGTCGGGGCGGGCATGAAGACCCACCCCGGTGTCGCCGCGGACATGTTCGATGCGCTTGCTGACGCGGGCATCAACATCGAGATCATCTCCACCTCTCCGATCCGGATCTCGTGCGTGGTGCGCGCCGCCGAGATCGAGCGTGCGGTGCAGGTGGTCCATGACCGATTTCGGCTCGCCGACCCCGCAATCTACCGCGAGGAACCCACCACGGTCGCGCCCCCGTCCCCCGAGGCCAGCTCATGAAGGTGGCGGTCGTGGGTGCCACTGGGGTCGTGGGCGGCGAGATCATGCGCATCCTCGAGGAGCGCGACCTGGGCATCACCGACCTGGTGCCGATCGCCACGGCGCGTTCGGCCGGGCGGCTGCTCATGCATCGCGGCCGCTCCATCCCCGTGGTTGCGATCAGCCCGGAATCGTTCGACGGCGTGGACATCGCGCTCTTCGACACGCCTGACGAGGCATCGCTCGAGTGGGCGCCCATCGCCGCGGGGCGCGGGGCCGTGGTCATCGACAACTCGGCTGCCTGGCGGATGGAACCCGACGTGCCGCTGGTCGTGCCCGAGATCAACCCCGAGGCGGCGCAGGATCGGCCGAAGGGCATCATCGCCAGCCCGAACTGCACCATGCTCACCCTGGTTCTGCCGCTCGGGGCGCTCCACCGTCGGGCCGGCGTCAGGCGCGTCATCCTGTCCTCGTACCAGGCCGCATCGGGGGCGGGTCAGGCCGGCGCAGACGAGCTCGTCGAGCAGATCGCGGTCGCCGCGCGTCAGCCCGACCTGGTGGGCATCGGCCTTGGGCGCGAGGTGGTCCCTCGCGGACGCGTCTTCGCGCACCCTCTGGCCATGAACGTCATCCCGCAGATCGGCTCGGTGCGCGCGGACGGCTATACCGGTGAGGAGGTCAAGGTGGGGGAGGAGACGCGCAAGGTGCTCAGCCTGCCTGACCTCCGCGTCACGGCCACCTGCGTGCGGGTGCCGACGCTGGTCGGCCACGCCGTCTCCGTCCACGCCGAGTTCGACCGCGCGATCTCCGCCGATGAGGCCCGCGCGGTCCTGCGCGATGCCCCCGGCGTGGAGGTCCTCGATGACACGGCAGCCGGCATCTACCCAACGCCGCTGGAAGCGGCAGGCCTGGACCCGTGCTTCGTCGGGCGGATCCGGCAGGACCCCGGCGACGACCACGCGCTCGAGTGGTTCAGCGTGACCGACAACCTGCGCAAGGGCGCCGCGCTCAACGCGATCCAGATCGCCGAGCTGTTCGTGCCTGCAGATCGGCTAGGCTGAGCCGCTACCTCGCCCGGGGCCGGAGTGGCGGAATGGCAGACGCGGCCGGCTTAAACCCGGCCGCCCGCAAGGGCGTGGGGGTTCGAATCCCTCCTCCGGCACCAGTCACGCGTCAGCGTCGACCAAGGCGCAGCCCGCCGCGCCGCGGCGCGGGGCCACTCGTCAGGCTCGGCCGCTGACGCCACTCGGCGCCGACGATGGCCACGGTCAGGACCTGGATCGCCCGCGAGACCGGAGAGCTTGGTCGGCTGAAGACGACCGGCACGCCCTCGTTCACGGCCCGGATCATGTCCACCTCGGCATATGGGATCTCGGCCACCGGCCTGGCACGGATCAGGTTCTCGACGTCGCGTGTCTTCAGCAGCTCCTTGGGGAATATGTGGTTCACCACGAAGTGGGTCGTGGCGCGCAGGGTCGCGGTCTCCGCCAGGAAGCCCATCATCAGGGTCGTGGCGCGCAGCGCAGCGATCTCGGGGAAAATGACGAAGACGTGCGTGTCGGCCTGCTCCAGCATCCACAGGGTGCGGGGATCGAGGCGGGATCCGCAGTCGACCAGGACATGATCGAACCCGGGACGCAAGATGCGGAGCGCCTTCTCCAGCTGGTCGACGGTGACCCGGAAGTCAGCTTCCGGGTTCGACGGTCCGGCGAGGACGCTGACCCCCGAGGCGTGCACGGTCAGGTATGCAGCGGCCAACACGGGATCGGCCATCGCCTGCTCGTCGCTGCACAGGTCGGCGATGTCGTAGCGCGGCGACAGGTTGAGGTGGGTCGCTACCTGGCCGAACTGGAGGTCGAGATCGATGAGCAGGACCCGCGCACCGTGGCCCTGCATGGCGGTGGGACCGCCGGCCAGGAGCACGGCGGAGTTGACCGCCAGCGTCGTGGTGCCGACGCCGCCCTTGGGGGCGAAGAAGGTCACGATCTTGCCCGCCCCGCGGCCCGCCGCTCCCTCCCCTCGAACCTTGCCGGTCCGGATGAGGAGCGCCTCGACACGAGCTTCGAGCTCAGGCCTCGCGAAGCTCGCACTGATCACATCGTCGGCGCCGGCCTCGAGGAAGGCGATGCGGGCCTCCACGTCTCCAGCAGGGGAGACGACGATCAGGGGAACCTGCTTGGGGGTCGCACCGCGGATTCGGCCGATCGCCCCCGAGACGGCAAGGCCCTCGGCAATGATCAGGTCGAAGGGTGCGGCACGCAGCGCGTTGACTGAATCCGCTGCCGTCTCGACGGTCGTGGTGACATAGCCAGCCTCCCGCAGCTGTTCGAGGCGGGCGCGCAGCTCCGGGCTGGGGGCGCAGATCAGGAGCGGGTTGGCCGGCACAGCGTTCCTCGTCGAGGGTGGAGCAAATCGGTCGCACAGTATAGGTTGCCCCTCTCGCACGTTGCGATGGGAGGCCTGGAACCGTATACTCGCGAAGGCCTCCAGCGATGGAGGTCGTTCCGCGAGATGGGCTCCTTTCTGCCGCACTCCTGATGGCGCAAGCCGAGAGTGCCGCAAGCCCACAGAGAGGAGGAGATCGGCCGATGCGCCGTTACGAACTGATGCTCCTGTTTCGGCCGGACCTGGAGGATGACAAGCTCCAGGCGGCGGTCGAGAAGGTGACGCGTGCCATCGTCAACGCTGGCGGGGCGCTCACCAAGGTATCGCCGTGGGGGAAGCGCCGCCTTGCCTACGACATCAAGCACTTCCGCGAGGCGAGCTACTTCCTGATCCATTTCGACATCGCCCCCGCCGAGGTGCGCGGCATCGAGCGCGGGATCCTGATCACCGAGGAGATCCTGCGCCACCTCGTCACCGTGCTCGAAGGGAAGGCAATGGGACGGGCCGATGACGACCTCCTCGACGCGGCTGAGGCGATCCCACCGGAGCTCGGTGAGGCTGACGACCTCCTGACCGATGAGCTTCCAGACGAGGTCGCCGACGAGGACGAGGTGGCCGCCGAGGGGTAACGCCGGCGGTCGGAGGAGAGCAACACCATGACCCTGAACAAGATGATGATCATCGGCAACCTCGGGGCCGACCCTGAGCTCCGCTACACCCCCGGCGGCAAGGCTGTCGCCGAACTGCGCGTCGCCGTGAACGACCGATCCAAGGGTCCGGACGGCGAATGGCAGGAGGAGACCCAGTGGTTCCGCGTCGAGCTGTGGGAGCAGGCAGCCGAGCGCGCCGCGGAGCGACTGCGCAAGGGCCACAAGGTCTTCGCCGAGGGGCAGCTGCGCGCCCGTGAGTGGGAGGGCAAGGACGGCCAGAAGCGGACGTCACTCGAGATCCGCTTCGCCCGCGTGCAGTCACTCGAGCGGCGCGAGCCCGGCGAGGCTGGCGGCTTTGGTGGCGGCTTCGGCGACGGGGCCTCGGATGCCCCACCGGCGGTCAAGCCGCGCGGCGCGGCTGCCCAGCCTGCCGCTGCCGAGGTCGAGGCGATCGACGTCGACGACATCCCGTTCTAGCTGACACGATGCGAGAGGAAACAACCTAGAGAATGGCAAGCCCACGCTCCCGCCGCGAGACGGCGGACTATTACCGCGATCGACGCCGGCGCAAGGTCTGCAACTTCTGCGTCGACAAGGCCGAGGCGATCGACTACAAGGAGGTCAACCGCCTGCGCCGCTACCTGTCGGAGCGCGCGAAGATCGAGCCACGCCGCAAGACGG
>JBDTMU010000101.1:0-5598 GCA_039934115.1 Chloroflexota bacterium
GACGTGCGGACGGGCCTGATCCTCGTCCTCACCGATGCCGAAGACTGGGGCGAGATCGTCATCCAGCGGTCACGTGCTGTCCTGCGCTCAGCCGGAGAGCTGGGCATGCCAGCCGCCGCGCTGATCGGCGCAGACCTCGGTGACGACATCCCCGACGCGCTGACGCCGTCGGGGCGGATGAGCGTGCCGCTGTCCGGCGCCCTGTCGCGCACGGTCGCATCGGCGCTTGCCACGGCCATCCCCCTCCAGCTCCTCTCCGAGCGCCTGGCCCGGGCGAGGGGCAAGAACCCGGACACGATCGGACGGGATGATCCACGGCAGGCTGCCGCCGCCGACGCCTGAGCGAATACCCACGCGTATCATCGGTCCACTGTGCCGAGCCTGATCGAATGCGTCCCCAACTTCTCCGAGGGTCGCCGCGCGGAGGTGGTTGAGGAGATCGTCCGCACGGTCCGGCAGATCGATGGCGTCACGCTCCTCGACTATTCGCGGGACGAGACGCACAACCGCAGCGTCGTGACCTTCGCGGGGTCAGCCGAACCGGTGGTCCGAGCCGCGACAGCCGCTGTCGGCCGGGCCCTGGAGCTGATCGACATGGAGCAGCACACGGGAGCCCACCCACGCATCGGGTCGGTCGACGTCATCCCCTTTGTGCCCCTGGGAGCCACGCGCATGGAGGAATGTGTCGACCTTGCCCGCCGCTTCGGGGAGCAGATCGCACGGACCTACGAGCTCCCGGTGTACCTGTACGGCGAGGCGGCCCTGCGCCCGGAGCGCCGCCGCCTGGCCGATGTGCGACGAGGCCAGTACGAGGGGCTGAAGGCCGAGCTCGGCGCCGATCCGGAGCGCGACCCCGACTTCGGTCCCAAGCGTCCGCACCCGCGTGCGGGTGCCGTTGCGGTCGGCGCGCGCAAGCCGCTCATCGCATTCAACGTCAACCTCGCCACCGACGACATCACCCTCGCCCAGCGCATCGCCGAGACGATCCGCGAGTCGTCGGGTGGGCTCCCGGGGGTGCAGGCAATGGCGGTGCAGCTCGAGAATCCCGGCCAGCCGCGCTACGCCCAGGTGAGCATGAACCTGGTCGACTGGGAGCGGACCGGCATCGCAAGGGTGGTGAGCGAGATCCGGCAGCTGGCCCGCCAGTACGGAGCCGATATCGACCATTGCGAGCTGATCGGCCTTGCGCCTGCCGGAGCCCTGCTGGAAGTGGCGGCTGAGTCCCTGGCGCTGCGCGGCTTCAATGCTGACCAGGTGCTCGAGCTTCGACTGGCCAAGGACCGATGAGCTCGCTGCGCGCGGACCTCCGCGCCGCCGTCGAGGCGGCTCGCGACCGCGCTGAGGCGGCGGGTGAGCTGCATCGCCAGGATGGCGCCGCGTGGCCGCCGGTCAGCCTCGAGCGACCGGGACGTCCCGAGCACGGCGACTACGCCACCAATGCAGCGATGCAGCTGGCGCCTGTCGTTCGGGACTCGCCGATTCGCATCGCGGAGACGCTGAAGCGGCACCTCGGCCTTCCTCCCGGGATCGCAGAGGTGTCCGTGGCGCCGCCAGGCTTCCTCAACATGCGTCTCGACCCCACCTGGGTGGCGGGGCAGGTCGGTGCCATCCTCGAGGCTGGACCGAGCTTCGGCGGCGTGCGAGCGGATCAGCCGCGAAGGATCAACGTCGAGTTCGTATCGGCCAACCCGACCGGTCCGCTGACCGTGGGCAACGCACGCGGCGCGTTTGTTGGGGACCTGCTCTCCCGCGTGCTGGAAGGGGTCGGCCACGAGGTGACGCGTGAGTACTACTTCAACGACTTCAATGCGCAGGTGCTGAACCTTGGCCTCTCGGTGCAGGCCCGGCGCGAGGGTGGGCCGATACCCGAGGATGGCTATCACGGCGACTACGTGGCCGAGCTCGCCGCCGCGGTTCCCGACGAGATCTGGACTGACGCAACGGCCGCCGATGCAGACGCCGGATCGGTTCTGGGCCGATGGGCCTCGGAACGCGTTCGTGCCGGGATCGAGGAGAGCCTTGCGCGGCTCGGCGTCCGCTTCGATGTGTGGACCAGCGAAGGGTCGATCCACGAGCAGGGTTGGGTCGCTCGAGCCATCGACGAGCTGCGCGCCGCTGGGCACATCTACGAGGCCGATGGGGCGACCTGGTTCCGCTCGACGGCCTTCGGGGACGACAAGGATCGGGTGGTGATCCGCTCGAACGGTCAGCCGACTTACTTTGCCTCCGACCTCGGCTACATCGCGCAGAAGTTCAGCCGCGGGTTCCAGGAGCTGATCTACCTCTGGGGTGAGGATCACCACGGGACGGTGGCGCGCAACCGCGCCGCCGCCCAGGCGCTCGGATTCGACGCCGAGGCAGTGCGCTGGATGCTGATGGCCTGGGTTCGCTTCGTGCGGGACGGCGTCGAGATCGGCATGAGCAAGCGCTCCGGCGAGTTCATCAGCCTCGATGAGCTACTGGAGGAGATCGGGCCGGACGCGGCGCGCTGGTATTTCGGCTCCCGCGCGACGACCACCGGGATCGACCTCGACATCGAGCTGGCCAAGAAGCAGAGCGCGGAGAACCCCGTCTACTACGTCCAGTACGCCCATGCCCGCTGCAGCTCGATCCTGCGTCGAGCCGAGGACGAGAAGCTCGCGCCGGATGCACGCGAGGCGGCTCAGCTGCTCGTGCATCCCGCCGAGCAGGCGCTGGTTCGGCGACTGCTGGCCATGCCGGACGTGGTGGACGATGCGGCCGAGCGGCGCGAGACCCACGAGCTGACCCATTACTGCCTCGAGGTCGCACAGCTCTTCAGCGCCTTCTACCGCGATTGCCGGGTCCTGCCCGATGAGCCCGCTGAGATCCCGCTCTCGCAGGCCCGCCTGGCCCTGACCGCGGCCGCCCGCCAGGTGCTGGCAAACGCGCTCGGCCTGCTGGGCATCTCCGCCCCCGACTCGATGTAGCGCTCAGCCCTGCGCCAGGGTTGCGATGGTCTCGAGCAGATCGGCCGACGAGGCCTGCAGGACGATCGTCTCGAGATCCGAGACATGAACCAGTCGAGTCGCAAAGGGGAGCCCTGACTGGACGCCCCCGTAGGCGGTCTCGAACTCGGTGGCATCGCTGACTGCATCCCAGGCGATCCGCCAGCCGAGGGCCCAGCTGCCATCCGCGTTGGTGGCCACCGTCAGTCGGTCGCCACCCCACCCCTCCGCGGCCCCGTCCGAGGCCGTTCGTGTGACGCCGATCCCCTCCAGCCAGATCGCGATCCATGCCTCGCCGAGGGTCGTGTCGGAGGCCTGGACCCAATCCGCTCCGACGGCGCTCCAAAGGTCGAGCGGGTCGACCTCGATCGGGGCCTCATCGTTGGCGTAGGCGGCGAGATGGAGGACCTGCTCGGTCGAGGCGGGCAGCTTGCCGTATGCGGCGTTGACCGCATCCCATCCGCCCGAGGCGTACAGCTGGCCGACGAAGACGGCACCCGACAGGTATGGGAACTCGAGCAGGCGGACCATCCAGGGCGGGATCCCGCTCATGTCGGGGACGGGTGTCTGGGCCACCCCGGCCAGCTCCCCGGCCGAGAGGTGCCCGATCGCCCACAGCACCATCGACGTGGTCGCATCCCCCTCCTCGAGCGCGAGCAGGGAAAGCTCCCGATCCCGCTGACCTGCGACTGCTTCCTGGGCGGCACTGCTGTCGAAGGCAGCGTCCTGCAGCGCGTGGGTGTACTCGTGGGCATAGGTGATCCGCGCCGCGGGGGTCAGCCCTTCGTCGGTCACCACCACCATCCGCTTTGTGTCGAAGTCGTAGTAGCCGGCTACCTGGTCGACGTACAGCTGCTCGGTCAGCGCCACGATGTCCTGGTTGGCGTCGAGGAGGCCCAACGCCCGCAGGCTGGCGTTGTCGAGTGCCGGCTCGAGCAGCCCGGGCAGGACCTGCGCCAGCTCGGCCCGGGTCATGATCTGGGGCGGGCCAATCTCGGCCGCCGGCAGGCCGCGCAGCTCCTGAACCTGGTCCTCGATCTGGGCGAAGACGGTCAGCAGATCCTGCGAGGCGGCCGGCTCGGACGGCCGAGGAGTGGCCGTCGCCGCAACCGGGGTCGGGCTGGCGAGCAGGCCGCCTCCCGTCGCGCGCAGCGTCAGCACCGCGACGATGGCCAGGCTCAGCAGGAGGACGCTGAAGGCGGCGATGCGCCTGGCCAAAGGGGACATCGGCCGCATTGTCGCATCCGTCTGACGCCGCATAAGGTTCAGGTTTCTTAAGCCAAGCCCCCCTTTGGGATTCACCGTCGGCTTTTAGGGTTGTCCCCGCGAGTAGGAAACCAACGGGTTTCCGCCTCCACCCTCCCTCCTTCGAGCGCCGGTGTCATTGGGCGGGCACCGGCGCTCGTGCGTTTCCAGTAGCATCGGCCATCCCATGGAGATCACCTGGTACGGGCGTGCCTGCTTCCGCCTGAAGGGGCGCGAGGCGACGGTCATCACCGACCCCTGCCCACCCTCAACCGGGTTCGTCGCGGGCAAGCACGACGTCGACCTGCTGACGATCTCGCACGGCCACGCCGACCACAGCTACACGCGCTCGATCACGGCGGGGCTGACGCTGACCCGGCCCGGCGAATACGAGTATCGCAACCTGCTGATCACGGCGGTCCGCTCATTCCACGACGGCGTCCGCGGAGCGGAGCGTGGCGAGAACGTGATCTTCGCGGTGGAGATGGACGGGGTGCATGTCTGCCACCTGGGTGACCTTGGCCACCTGCTGACCGAGGAGGAGCTGGCAGAGCTGGGGCCGATCGACGTGCTGCTCGTCCCGGCGGGCGGCAACTTCACCATCGGACCAGCCGAAGCAGCGGAGGTCGTTGCCCAGGTCAGCCCGAAGATCGTGATCCCGATGCACTTCGCCATCGACGGCGCATCGGCCGATCTACTGGGGCCGGAGCGCTTCCTTCATGAGCTCGCCGTCAGCGAGCCGATTCGCCAGCCGAAGGCCGTCGTCCTGCCGTCCTCACTCCCCGAGGAGACACAGGTGGTCCAGCTGGAGGCGCGCGGCCGCACCGGCTGAGCACGTTTGGTGCCTGCATGCACCATTCGTTTGTGCTCCGCACCCAACCAGGCGCCACGGCTCCGCAAATTACTCCACAAAAGTACTAGGCAACCCACCACTTCCCATGTATTCTCCGGCTCCTTGGAGACCCCAGGGGGTATGCGTGCGTGGCACGCGCCGAACACCAGGGGAGCTGGAACGCTAAAGGAGACCGGTTATCGTGAGTACTCGCACCGCCCTATTTCGGCCCGCCATCCTTCTCGCAGCACTTGGCGCCATCGCGCTGTCGATGCTGTACCTGATCGGTCCGGTCCAGGCCGCGGACAAACTGACCATCTGCCACGCCACAAGTTCAGAGGAGCACCCGTTCTCGGTCATCACGATCGACGAGGGCGCCACCGGCTTCCCGCACCTCAACAGCAACGGCAGCCTGGCCGACGGACATGAGCAAGACATCCTCCTCCCGGGCATAGCCACAGTCGAGGATTGCTTCGCGGCTGCGCACCCGAGTGTGCCCCCGTCGGTGCCCGCGTCGGTGCCCGCGTCGGTGCCCGCGTCGGTGCCCGCGTCGGT
>JBDTMU010000102.1:0-5581 GCA_039934115.1 Chloroflexota bacterium
TGACCTCGACCGTGTCCTCGTCGGTCCACAGTCCCGCGGCCAGGTCGGGGAAGCGATCGAGCAGGAGCCGGACCAGGGCTCCCGCCTTGGCCGGGGCGGTCAGCGCACGTCTCCTTCCCAGTCGATCCGCTGCACGCCGCGATCGACGTAGGTGGACCACTCGCCGCGGCGCTGCTTGACCAGCTCCTGGAGCCTCATCATCCCGTAGATCAGGCCCTCCGGGCGGGGCGGGCAGCCGGGCACGTAGACGTCGACGGGCATCACCCGATCGACCCCCTGCACCACGCTGTAGCTCCGCTTGAACCGGCCGCCGGACGTCGTGCAGGTGCCCATCGCAACGCACCATTTCGGCTCGGGCATCTGCTCCCATAGGCGCACCAGCGGGCCCGCCATCTTCGTGGTGAGGGTCCCGGCCACGATCAGCACGTCTGCCTGGCGTGGCGAGGCACGGAACGGGAACATCCCGAACCGGTCGATGTCGTTCTTGCTGGTGGCCGTGCTCATCATCTCAATCGCGCAGCAGCTCAGCCCCGACAGGAGCGGCCACAGCGAGTTGGCGCGGATCAGGTCCAGCACGATGTCCGCGCGAGTCGGGATCACCTCGAGCAGGCCGTGGAAGCCGCCCTGCGGGTGCTCCTCCATCCCGAACTCGGCCAGCATCGGGTCGTCGCCGGCCTGGTCCGGGATGACGATTGGGGGCGTGCCCCCGGTGAGGACGCGGTCGGCCTCGGCCATCGTTGGCTCGGGCACGGTTGGAAGGTCGGGATTCGTCTTCAGCGCCATTTCAGGTCACCCTTTCGCCAGGCATACAGCTCTCCGAAGAGCAGGATCCCCAGGAAGACGCCGATCAGCACGATCCCCTGCACGTCGAGGGCCCGCACCGCGATCGCCCACAGGTAGACGAAGACGATCTCGACGTCGAAGGCCACGAAGAGCAGCGCGTACAGGTAGAAGGCAAGCCCGAAGCGCGACCAGGTATCGCCGATGGTATCGATCCCGCACTCGTAGGGGAGCCCCTTCTGGGGGGTTCGGCGGCGGTGCGTGATCAGCCATGAGAAGAGGATCGTCCCGAAGACGAAGATCGACGCGGCGATCGCGAAGCCGATGACGTAGAGCAGTCCGGTCTGATCCATGCCAGCTCCGTGGTTGCTCGGGCGCAGGACCTGGGGTCCCGCACGGTTTGGTGCTCGTTTCGTCGGCTGTCCACGCTCATCGCGCAGGCTGCCTCACGAACAGTCTAGCAGCCGGATCGGCGGTTGTTGGCGTCGGCTATCGGCCCAGCCAGGCGGCGTCGCTCCTCAGCGGGCCCTGGCCGCGACGCGCCTGTTGGGCGGCCCTGACGGGCCGGCGATTCCCTCAAGAATGTGATCCAGCGGGCGCCGCTTCCTTGACGCACGCCGATTCACACTGGAATGGGAACCGGCGGATTCGGCGCCTCGTGTTGGATCACATTCACCCCGGAATAGGACGGGGGAAGACCAGCCTCAGCGCCCCTGCCATCTCAGCGTCCGAGCCATGCGGCGTCGACCAGGATGCGGAGCCCGTCGCTGACCAGCGCATGGCCTCCGAGCAGGAACGGGACCGATGAGCCCGAGGCTGCCTCCGTCAGCTCCGCGAGCCACGGAGTCTCGACTGATTCCGCGTCCAGGAAGTCGGAGGCGAATCGCTCCTCGGCAGGTGGCCAGGCGGTCGCCTCCGACGAGCCGGCATGACTCGCCATCAGCACGCGGCTGTCCAGGATCACTGCATCACCCAGGCTGCTGAGTTCCTTCACGAGGTCCGCCGGGCCGAGCCGATCCATCCAGTCGGCCAGGAGGGAGTGCGGGACGGCATCGCGTGCCGAACGCATCCCGCGCTCCTCGATGAAGCAGCGCACGCGGCAGGCGCTCTCCGTCTCAAGGTAGGACCAGGAGGCCGACGGGACGCGACCGGCGACCACCAGCTGCGCATCGCGGTCGCGCATGACTGCCCCGACCTGGGCCAGGCGCGGCACCTCGAGCGAGTGGCCGCCGGGCAGGATCGCCATCTCCAGGAAGGCGGCGACCACCCCGTCGGGGCGTCGGGTCGTGGGGAGGCGGGTGCCGACCCGGAGCAGTGCAAGGTCCAGCGGCGTGTCCACGTCGAACCGCGCCCAGCTCGAGGTCGACAGGTCGCGGATCGCGAAGCCCGCCGCCTCCAGACAATGCATCGCCGCGTTATCGGTCGAGCACTCCTCGAGCGCCGCCAGCGCCGCCTCCAGCGTGAGGCGGCCGGATTGTTGCCCGGCGACCAGGAACGCATCGGCCGAGTAGCGGTTGTTGGCGACCGCCTCGCCCGGAATGGCCGAGACGATTCCCTCGATCAGCGGGTCGTCGGCGAGGGCAAGGGCTCCAGCGCCGGCGTAGCCGATGGCGTCGAGGGGCCGGCCCTCCGCATGGACGCGCGCCAGGAGCGCGCGGGCGGCGTTCGCATACCAGCGTCCCCAGTGGAACGTCTCTCCCGTCGCCGGCTTGGCCGGGTGGAGCGCGGCGACCCCCGACCCCGCCCCGATGAGGCGGCGCGACAGCTCGATCGCCAGCCGCCGCCGCCCCGCCATGCCGACTGCGGCGTACGACCCGAAGGGCAGATCCGGATCGGGGACGGTGCCAGGGTCGACCACCAGTACCAGCGGTGCCGGTCGCTCAGCCATCTCGTCCCGCCTCCTCGCCAGCCCTCAGGCCATGCAGCTGGTGGAGGTGCATCAGGTCGTGCACGCCGGCGAAGAGGAGCCACTCCCCGCAGCGCAGGTGTCCCACCAGCGGGTGGTCGAGGGGGCAGGGCACGGCCTCGTGCCCGGCGATCGCCTCGGCCGAGGTGGCCAGCGAGCGGCGGCTCTTGCCGAGCAGGGTCAGGAGCGTCGCTACGTCGGTGTCGGCGGGGCCCGGCACACCCGGCACGACCCTTGGTGCGTCGGCCGGCCACTCCCCGCGCGCGGCAAGGGCCGCCGCGTGGGCCAGCCAGCGCCGCGAGCCGGTGGTGTGGGCGAAGGCCTGGGCGACGTTCCAGTCACCCTCGCCGCCGGGCGCGCGCAGCAGCGTCTCGGGCAGATCCACCAGCACCGCCTCGAGGGCATCGCCGACCGCGTCGTGCTGAGCCAGGATCCGGGCTGCGCTGCCGGGACCTGCCCGCCGTCGGATCTCGCGACGGAACGCGAGGCCGTTGATGACGGGCTGATCGTCGTCAATCGTTCGCCACACGGCGACCACGTCCGGGGCGCGCGGCTCAAGGGCGGCCAACCATGCGGGGGCCGCCATCGGTATCGGTCCTAGAGCCGCTCGAAGCGCTCGACGGGGACTACGAAGACCGTCGCGCCGCCGACCTCGACCTCGACCGGGTACGGCATGTAGAACTCGCCGGGCTCCATGATCGGCGGCATCGGGTTCACGAACTGGCGCCGCGAGTGGCAGTTGGCGCTCACGATCTCGAGTACGGCGTCCACCTGATCGTCCTCGACCCCAACCACGATGGTCGCGTTTCCCTGCTTGAGGAAGCCGCCCGACGACTGGAGTCGCGTGGCCCGGAACTCCTTCTCGAGGAGGGCGTCAACGAGGTTGCCCGCATCCTCGCTGTGGACGACCGCGGTCACGAGCTTCACGGCCAGATTATGCCGCAGGGGAGCGCCCGAGGGCCACCCGTCCCTGGGTAATTGCGTGATAACCCAGGGTCATACTCGTGCACCGGTGCAGCCCGGTCCGTGCTGCTTGATAACTCTGGCTTATCACCCGACCCCTGCGGCGGCCCTCGGGTGCGGGAATATTGCCCTCGGTTATCGCGCCTTGCGGGGGCGGGGGTCCCGATGCGCAGGGTGAATGGAATCGCACCGATGGCCCGCTTCCCGCGTCCAGTCATTCGTGGGGCGAATGTCACGGCACCGGAGACGTCGTTTCGGTGTGATCTGATGCGCTGGCCGAATATTCCGGCCGCTTATCGCGCCTCAGCCACCCCGAAGACGAGCGGCTCGACGGCGGCTTGGATCGCCGCGTCGGTGGCCTCGACGCTGCCCGATCCGTCGACCACGCGGTAGCGGTCTGGCTCCTCGGCCGCGAAGGTCAGGTAGGCGGCTCTGACCGCCTCGAAGAAGCGCTCTCCCTCCGTGTCCTCGAAGCGGTTCCATGGCCCGCGCCGCTTCCGGGCGAGGCCCACCTCCACCGGCACGTCGACCAGGATCGTCATGTCCGGCAGCGTGTCGTAGGTAGCGAACTGCTGCAGCTGGCGAATGGCATCGGCGTCGATCCCGTATGCGGCGCCCTGGTAGGCGAGCGAGGAATCCAGGTAGCGGGCGCAGACCACGTTGTCGCCGCGCTCCAGCGCCGGCAGGATCACGCGTGCGGTGTGCTGGGCTCGGGCAGCCGCGAAAAGAAGAGCATCGGCGCGCGGGTCGAGGTCGTCCGAGACGTTGCGCTCGTGGAGGACCAGGCGGCGCACTTCCTCGCCGAGCGGCGTGCCGCCCGGCTCACCGGTCAGGACCGTCGGCTCGGCGCGCGAGCGCAGCCACTCGGCCAGGTGCCGCGCGGCGGTCGTCTTGCCGCTACCGTCGGGCCCCTCCAGCGTGATGAAGCGACCGCGACGGGGCGCGTTCACCGCTTCACCGCCACGCACGCCCCTCGTCGGGGAGGAGCTCGACGCGGCGGTTCGGCTCGGTCCCGCGTGAGCGGCTCATCAGGTTGTTGCGCTCGGCCATCTGGTGCTGGAGGCGGCGAACGTAGGCGTTCTGCGGTGCCAGCTCCATCGGGTTGCCGCTCGACTGCACCACTCCGATCGCCTCCGCCGTCTCGTGCAAAGCCGCCTCCGAGGGATCGGCCTCAAGGTCGAACAGGCTGGCCAGCAGGTTCTCCATCTGGACGATGGTGTTGGTCTTGAGCACGTAGATCGGGATCCCGCCCGACTCGGCGTCACGCAGGGCCGACGGCTTGCGGCGGTAGTAGTTGCGCAGGGTGACGACGGCATCGGCCTCATCGAGCTCTCGCGCCACGTGGACCGGCACGCCCAGCTCGCGCACCGCCTGCTCCAGGTGCTTTCGGCTGACCCCGAAGCCGAACAGGCTCAGAGGCCGATGGGAGCGGACCGGCGTGGTGCCCACGCCGCTCGTCTCCGGCGCGGCGGATTCGCGCATCGCCACCTCGAGGTGTCGACGGGGATCGGACGACTCCGACGGCTCGCCGGCCGGCGCACGGCCGCGTCCCGGGTCACGACCGGCTCCACCACGCCCGGGCAGGGGCCGGAGTCCCAGGCCACCACCACCGTTGCCGCGGCCGCGCCCAAATGCCCCGAAGCCGCCCGTCGTCTCAAGCGCCGCGAAGGTGGGGATACCGGTCGGCGACTCGGCGATGCGGTAGTCGTACTTGGTCGCCGCCCGCAGCTCGCCGCCCTCTCGCCAGCGGGACTCGGGCGGGACCATGTGGCCGCGCAGGATCGCATCCACCGTCTCCGACACGTTGCGATGGACGATCACGCTGTCGCGCTCGACGATCTCGACCACCACGTCGAAGGTGGGTGGCGCCTTGCGCTCGAGCACCGTCTTCTGCGTTCCGCGGCGCCGAGCCTCCTCGTCGCCCAGGGTGAC
>JBDTMU010000103.1:0-5547 GCA_039934115.1 Chloroflexota bacterium
GACGTCGATCGGCGCCAGCAGGACGACCGACTCCCCAGGGGCCAGGCCGGGAACCGAGGCCTCGAGTTCGGACAGCTCTTCAGGGGGCGTGCGCAGGTACGGTTCGGCGCTGACCTCCCAGCCCGCCAGCAGGCGCAGATCAGCGGGCCAGGGCTCCGTCCCCGTATTGGTCAGGCGCAGCTGGAGTCCCAGCGCCAGGTCGGCGCGACGGATGGTCGGGGCCCAGAACGGCGGCCCGCTGCCACCAATCGGCGTCGGGACGATCCCGGCATCCCCACCTGGCAGCAGCGCGTCGAACCTGACGGCCAGCGGCCGATCGGCAAGGTAGGCCTCGATCCCGCGGGCAATCCCCTCCGCCACCGCAGCCTGCCCGGCTCGCGACAGGAGCAGATCCTGCTCCGCTGGCAGGGTGATGTAGCCGACCTCCGTCAGGATCGCCGGCAGTAGCGCCCCGCGGGTCGGCTGCTTGCGCGGGTCTGTTCGCTCGGGGGTCGTCTCAAATAGCGGCGGCGCGATGATGAAGAAGTTCACCGCCGAGATGCCACGGTCCTGCCGCTCGTATGGGGCGACCGGATCCAGGGCTGCAAGCACGCCTTCCTGCACGAGCCCTGCCAGGCGCTGACTGGTGGAGACGCCCCACGTGGTCTCATCGGTCCAATAGGTCTCGGTGGCGGCGATCTCAATGGCGACACCGTCCTGGGTGACGGCGTTGTTGACGTGAATGCTGACCAGCAGGTCGGCGCGCGCGAGGTTGACGAGGTCCAGGCGTGCCTGCAGCTCGTCGTGGGTGCGTGTCTTGCCCTCCGGGTCGAAGCCCGTCTCTCCGTCGCCGTTGACGTCGCGGAACGGCGGCCCGTTGCAGCCCAGGTCGGGATAGTCGTCACCCGCCAGCGCGTCGTCAGACTGGCGGGTCATGACCACCGTGATGCCGGCCGCCTCGAGCAGGCGCTTCAGCTCCAGACCGATGGCCAGGGTCATCAACTTCTCGCTGAAGGCCGGCCCACGCTTCAGCGGATCGGGGACGCCCCAGTCGAGGCAGCCACCGTGGCCAGGGTCGATCGCCACCACAATCGCGCCGGGATTCGGCTCGTAGACGCTGCTTGACGAGCCGGGCGCGGGGACCACCTCTCCGACGCCGGAGCTCGCGGCGACCGACGCGGACGGTTCGACCGATTGCGTCGCGCTTGGGCTCGGAGCGGCCGGCGCGCAAGCCGAAAGCAGGACGGCGCCACCCAGCAACCCGGCGATCTGACGACGCGCGGACTGCAGCATGGGACGCGGCCGGGTCAGCGCTCTGAGGCTTCGACGCTCTTGCTGAGGGAGACGAGGAACTCGGCGTTGTTCGTCGTCTTGCCGAGCCGCTGCATCAGCAGCTCGATCCCCTCGTTGGGGCCGACCGCGGAGAGCATGCGGCGCATCGTCCAGATCATGCGCAGGGTGTTCTCGTCGAGCAGCAGCTCCTCGCGGCGCGTGCCGGAGCGGAGCACGTCGATGGCGGGGAAGATCCGCTTCTCCGACAGCTTGCGGTCGAGCGCCAGCTCCATGTTGCCGGTCCCCTTGAACTCCTCGTAGATGACGTCATCCATGCGCGAGCCGGTATCGACCAGGCAGGTGGCGATGATCGTCAGGCTGCCGCCACCCTCGATGTTGCGAGCGGCGCCGAAGAAGCGCTTGGGTGGGTACAGGGCGATCGGGTCGACGCCACCGGACAGCGTCTTGCCCGACGCAGGCAGGGCCAGGTTGTACGCACGCGCCAGGCGCGTGATCGAGTCGAGGAGGACGACTACGTCACGGCCCGTCTCGACCTGGCGCTTCGCGATCTCCAGGCACATCTCGGCGACGCGCGTGTGGTTCTCGGTGGGCTCATCGAAGGTGGAGGCGAAGATCTCGCCCTTCACGCTCCGACTCATGTCGGTGACCTCTTCCGGCCGCTCCCCGATGAGGGCGACCATCAGGACCGCCTCGGGATAGTTGTCGGTGATCCCCGCCGCGATGTGCTTGAGGACGGTCGTCTTTCCCGCCTTGGCCGGCGACAGGATCAAGCCACGCTGCCCCTTGCCGATCGGGCTGATCAGGTTGATCAGGCGCTGGGTGAGGTTCTTCTGATCGGTCTCGATGTCGAACATCTCGTCAGGGAAGACCGGGACGAGGGTGTCGAAGTAGGGGCGCCGCCGAGCGGTGTCGGGATCCACGCCGTTGACGGTGTCGACCCGCAGCAGGCCCCAGTACTTCTCCTGGTCCTTCGGAGGTCGGGTCTGTCCCTCGACCTTGTCACCGGTGCGCAGGCCGAAGCGACGGACCTGCGACGAGCTGACGTATATGTCGTCATTGGAGGGCATGACGCCGTGGCGGCGCAGGAAGGCAAACCCCTCGTCCACGATCTCGAGGACCCCCGTCGCGATCCCCGGCTGACCGTTCTGGTCCAGTCGCGGCTGCGACGGGGTGAGCGGGACCACGTCGAGCAGCTTGAGGACGAGGTCCGAGTGCTCGAGCTCGTCGGCTCCCTCGACGCCCAGCTCGCTGCCCAGCTCGCGAAGCTCCTCCAGGCTGCGGGCCTGGAGCTCGGCGAGGTTCCAGCCCTCATCGGTCTCATCGCCCTCGCGGGGGAACGGTCCGGCGAAGATCGACGAGTAACCGCCGGTCGCGTAGTTGTTGCGCCGACCCTGGTAGACGGGGCGCGGCGCCTGTCGGCGCGGGCCTCCTCCGTCGGGTCTGCGTCGTGGCCGGCCGCGGCGCTGGGAGCGGGTTTCGTCGTTCATGGAGTGGCTGTAACCTCGATCAGAAGGGAATCTGGGTAGCGAGCGTCGCATACCGGCGAGGTTCTGCGGGATCACGCGGGAGCGTGTCGCTCTCGTCCGGGGGACGCGCGGGCGGATGACCGGTCAGACCTTGCGGGTCCCTGCGCGAGTGGTGATGTTGGGCCCGCCATAGCCGCTCATCTCTCCGACGAGCTTGGCCCGAATCTGACGCACGACCGGTCGCCAGTCGAGCGAATCATACCCGAGATGTGCAACCACCTGTTCGGCGTTCCATTCCTGTCCACGATTCCACGCTCGCTTGAGCGTCTCGCCGGCGGCGGCTGAGCGCCACCACGTCTCGCCGTGGCGCGCGATGAGGTAGTCGGTCAGCGCGCCGTCCAGCATGAAGCAGCGCAGGTATGAAGCGGCATACATCCCGTCGTCGATGACCAGGTAGCGCTCCTCTGGCTCACGGACGCCGGTCAGCAGGCCGGCCAGCCCGGCATAGGTGGCCCGATGAACCACCTCGTCGCCACCTCGATACATGCGGAGCTCGTGCAGGTGACTCGCGGCCAGCGAGCGGAGCACGACGAGGTGATAGAGCGAGTAGAAATCGGCAAAGGAGGCGGCTTGCGCGGGGGGCATGCCGATCTCCGCGACCAGCCACTCGGGCTCGGCCAGCAGCCGTTCGAAGATCATGGCGTAGCCCTCGGTGACGCTCGCGTCGCCCAGCTCGCGCAGCGACACCGGCAGGTCGGGGTCCACGTGCAGGAAGTGCTCCAGGTGTCCGGCCTCGTGGAGCACGGCGCCATAGTCATCCCACCCGCCGCGCGGCTGGATCACGAGGCGAACGTCGCGAGGGGCATTGACGACCGCAACGAACGCGCGCGGTGACTTGTTGGGGCGCGCTTCCACGTCGAGCGTCGCGCCCGGCTGGTCGCGCAGCTCGATGCCGAGGCCGCTCAGCGTCGAACCAAGGACCGTCAGGATCCGACGCCCGTCGAACCAGTTGTCCCAGCCGCTTCCGCGCATCAGGAACCACAGGTCGGCGAGGCTCGCGTCTCCCTGCTCGATCTCGATGCGGGCCAGGTAGCGGCGCAACGCCGCGAAATACGGCGTCTCCGATTCGTCAAGGAAGCCGCGCACACTGGCTGCCAGCTCGTCGGGATCAAAGCCACGGGTGGTCTTGATCAGCTCGACGTAATCCGCGTACCCGAGTTCACGCGCCAGCTCCCCAATGCGGTCGAATCGCTTCCGGCGCTGTGGGTTCAGGGCCTCTTCGGCCTCCAGGTACGAGGCATACAGGCCATTCCGCTCGGCCCGTCCGCTGATCTCGCTGATGCGGTTGCGAAGGCCCCGATACGGAATCGACTCGCCGCGCCAGACGACGACGGCTGTCGCCTCGGCGGTGCCGATGGCGTCGGTCAGCCCTGCGGTGGCTCGCTCGATGAACCCGTCGGTGGCGGCGGCCAGCAGTGCGCGGTTGTGGCCGGTCTCCGGGCCTCCGGCCTCGAGCAGGCGTCGCAGGGTATCGACCACGGGACGGCTGAAGAGCGAGGCGTGCCGCTCGTAAATTGGCCCGAGGGCCAGCTCGTCGTGCAGGCCGGCGCCGTGCTGGTACAGCTCCTCCTCGCGCTCGGCGATGAAGGCGCCGAGGTTGCGCTCGTAGGCAGACCGGTTGAAGGCCGCCTCGCGGGCGGCGACGGCGCGGGGGCTCATCGGCTCAGGGGTTGCCTTCGGCGACCGGGATCACCGCAGCCTCTGCCTGATCCGCAGTCGCTCCCAGGCCGAGTCGCGCGGCGGCGGCGCCGACGAAGTCGCGGAAGAGCGGATGCGGGCGACTGGGCCGGCTCTTCAGCTCCGGATGCGCCTGGGTTGCCACGAACCAGGGGTGGTCGCGCAGCTCGATGTACTCCACCAGGCGATCGTCGGGCGAGACGCCGCTGAACCACATCCCCGCCTCTGAGAGGCGCTCGCGATACGCGTTGTTGACCTCGAACCGATGCCGGTGGCGCTCATAGGCGATCTCCGTGCCATACGCCTCGCGCACCTTGGAGGACTCGTCGAGGCGGGCGGGATAGAGGCCGAGCCGCATGGTGCCGCCCTTGTCGGTGACATCGGTCTGGTCGGGCATCAGGTCGATCACGGGGTGCTCGGTGAAGACGTTGAACTCCGAGCTGTTGGCATCGTCGGTGCCGAGCGCCATCCGGGCGAATTCGATCACGGCGCATTGCAGGCCCAGGCACAGTCCGAGGTATGGGACGCGCTGCTCGCGCGCCCAGCGGATGGCACGGATCTTGCCCTCGACGCCGCGATACCCGAAGCCACCCGGCACGAGCACCCCGGCGACGCCCTTCAGCTCGTCATCGACCTGCTCCTGCTCGATCCGCTCCAGGTGCTCGCTGCGAATCCAGCGCACCTTCACATCGACGCGATGGTGCAGGGCGGCATGCTTGAGCGCCTCGGAGACGCTGATGTAGGCATCCGGGAGCTCGGTGTACTTGCCGACGATCGCGATCTCGACCTCGGGCCGCGGAGCGCGAATGCGGGCCACCAGGTCCTGCCAGTCGCGCAGATCCGGCTCGCTGCCGGGGATCTCCAGCTCGTGGGTGATCAATTTGCCGAGCCCTGCGCGCTCGAGCTGGATCGGGACCTCGTAGATGCTGTTTGCCGTCTTGAGCGGGATCACAGCGTTGACGTCGACATCGGTGAAGAGCGAGACCTTGTCCAGGATCTCGTCATCGATCGGCTCGTCGCTGCGCAGGATGATGACGTCCGGCTGGATGCCGATGCCGCGCAGCTCCTTGAC
>JBDTMU010000104.1:0-5462 GCA_039934115.1 Chloroflexota bacterium
GAGGTCCGGACCCTCCAGCCAGGATCGCTCGCCGACCTGGTGGTCTTCGATCCGGCCGCCCGCTGGCGCGTCGAGGCGTCCGGCCTGGCGTCAGCCTCGTCGAACACGCCGCTGCTGGGAATGGAGCTGCCCGGGGTTGTGCGCATGACCGTGGCCGGCGGGCGAATCACCTATCGCGACGGACTCGACGCCGTCGGCTGAACGCCGGATGTGGGACGATGCGGACCGCCCACCCCGCAACGAGCGATGGATGTCGATCCGCACCAACGAGGAACTCGATCCGAATGAGGGACCAGGCTTCGGGTGCTTCGTCTGGCAGGCGATTCTGTTCGCCGGCCTCCTCTTCCTCATCCCGATCGGCCTGTTCACCTTCAACTGGCCGGTCTGGGTGCTGGTGGTGCTCCTGTTCATCGACATGGTCCTGCTCTTCTTCGTCAGCATGACCAGCGTCTTCCTGCTTCGCGTCTTCTTCGCCGACCGTCGCCGTGGCGGAGGCCGCACCGTGGGGACCGCCGGTCCCACGCGAGTGATCAACACGGAGCCGCCGGAGGAAGGCGAGCCACCGACCAATGAGGGGGAGGCCGAGTAGATGCCCCTGATGGTCACCTTCTTCAACGTCCGCAAGGGGCGCGACGCGCTCTTCAAGCGCGGGATGCGCCACTTCTTCCCGAGGACGGTGAAGCGCTACGAGGCCGAGTACGGGATCCGCTTCATCGGCTGGTTCAACGTCACCGAGGGATCGGAATGGAACAACGTGCTGATCCTCGACCTGCCGACCTATGCCGTGCTCGACCGCCTGTACGAGGATCCCGCCGCACGCGGCCTGGGCCATCGCGTGGCCGAGTCGATCTTCGACAAGAAGCACATCATCTTCCTGCGCGAGCGGATGGGTTCTGACCTGGTCTACAAGCCGTGAACGCGCCGCGCATCTCCGCGCTCCGCGAGCTGGCCGGCGAAGCGGAGCTCGAAAAGCGTGACTTTGTGTACGAGGCGACCGAGCAGCTGCGCCGGTTCCTGGAGGCGAACCGTGAGCGGCTGCGGGAGATCGGTCCCATCAAGCTGGTCGACGACGAGCAGGACTACCTCCTGTTCGACCCCGTCGACGAGGTGTGGACCACGCGCCTGACCTACCAGGACCCGGCAGACAGCGAGTGGTATGACGAGGAGCAGACGGTCGACGCGGTGAGCGAGGTGGTGGAGCTCTACAACCTGGCCGACATCCTCTCCTGGTTCGTCGACGCTGCGCGGGATCCAACGAATCACCTCGTCTCGGCCGATAAGCTCGCGGCGCACGAAGCGGTCGCCGAGGAGCAGCACGACGAGGACTGGCAGGCGGGCCTGTCGACGACCCAGCAGGAGACGATCGCCGCCCAACGCCTCTGGCAGCTGGCCGATGCGTATCGCACCCAGATCGGCGACCAGCAGAAGCAGGTCCTGCGTGAGTTCGCAGCCAACGCCGAGGAGGTGCTGAAGCAGACCGGCGACCTGGTGCTGCTCGACGAGGAGACCGATACCCTGGTCCTGCGCTCGGACGGCCGCTTCGAGACAAGCCTTGACCTCTCCGACATGCCGAACGGGACAGCCCTCAACGACGAACCGCACCGCATCGGCCTGACCGTCACCGATGCCCGCACCGTTGCGGATGTCTACGACCCGACGGATGTCCTGCAGTGGGTCACCGATGCCCTCAGCGAACGCTACCCGGCGGTCGATTTCACGGCGGTCTACGAGTAGCCCAATGGAGCCGATCTCGGTCGCCACCAGCTCGCCAGGGCATCGGCTTCCCCGGGGCGACGCGCTGACCAATGCCGGCATCGAGGAGCTGTTCGACGTAGCCGGAGCCCTGCGTAGCGGGCACTTCCTGCTCAAGAGCGGACGCCACTCGGACCGCTACCTCGAGAAGTTCGCAGTGCTCCAATACCCTGCCCTGGCAGTCGAGATCGGTCGGCGGCTGGCCGCCTCCCTCATCGATCACGACCCGACCCTGGTGGTAGGACCGACCACCGGTGGGGCGCTGCTGGCCGCCGAGACGGCACGCCAGCTCGAGGCGGCGCTGGGCCGCACGGTGCGGGGCGTCTTCGCAGAGCCGATGGAGCGGGGGACTCGCGCGCTGCGGCGCGGCTGGCCAGTCACCGGCGCCGACCGCGTCGTGCTGGTCGACGACATCCTGACCACCGGCGCGTCGCTGGCCGAGACCGTCCGTGCCGTCGGCGCGGCGGGGGCGACACCACTGGTGGCGAGCGTGATCGTTGACCGCTCCACCGGTCCGGTCGAGGTGGGCTGCCCGATCCTGTCGCTGGGCAGGATCGTAATCTCATCGTGGAGACCCGACGAGTGTCCGGCCTGCCAACGAGGCGAGCCGATCGTCAAGCCGGGGAGCAGCGCCCCTAGCTGACGGCAGGCTCCTGCCAGTTGACCTGCGTCATTCGTGCCGGGGGAAACTCGCCGTCCAGCGGGACGATCCCTGCCTCCGCCTCCAGCGGAATGCCGATCGGCGCCACGAAGTAGCGGCCAGCCAGGCGCCGCGCCTCGGGGTCGACCGCGAACCCGGCCTTCGCCCGGTGGAAGGTGACGGTCAGGTCGGCGACAACCACCGGGTCGGAGCGGGTGCCATCGGTGAGGTCGATGCGGGTCGGCGTGTCGATGGCGAGCACGCGACACGCCCGGCCGGCCGCCCGGGCGTGGGTCACGATCGCGTTCAGGAGGTCGACCGCGCTGGAGATCGGCTCGCGCAAGGGGCCGGCCGCGCCGCTGCCGAGCAGGGCGTCGATCAACAGACTGGCCGGCGAGAGGCGAGCCCGCAGCTGGAGCAGCAGCTCTGGCGTAGGCGCCACAAAGAGCGACAGTGAGCCGCTCGATGCCATCGCCTGCAGCACGGCCCAGTTGTGCGCCGCCGCCACGCCGCCGATCCGCGCAGGGTCGCCAACCAGGACGGCGGTCACCGCGCGGCCCGCCGACGAAAGCCGCCGCGCCGCCACGAATCCGTCGCCGCCGTTGTTGCCCGGGCCACACAGTACGACCGTCAAAGGGGCGGGTGCGAGCGGTCCACCGGGACCCGTCATTGGCTCGGACATGCTGGCCAGCTCCGCAAGGGCCAGCTCGGTGACGGCCGCGCCGGCACTCTCCATCAGGGCATCGGGTGACAGGCCAAGGCCCTGTGCCGCCTCATCGATGCGCGCCATCTCGTCGCCGCCGATGAGGACCGTCACGTCGCGCACCGGCCGTTCGGCCGGATCGGTCATGGCAGGGTCTTCAGGTACTCGACGACGGTGGCGATCTCCTCGGCCGTCAGGTTCGTCGGCGGGCCGGCGAAGACGGGCATGCCGCCTCGATCGATTCCTGCCACCGCCGGATCGGTGCCGGCGATCCAGAGGTCGGCCCAGTCATCCGGATGCTCCTTGCCCAGCTGCTGGAGGTTCTCGCTGACCGGCCCGTTCTTCACGCCGTGCAGGCTCGGGAAGGCGGCCTGCCCCGCGAGGTCTGGGCCGTGGCAAACCTGGCAGCCTGCTGCCTTGATGATGGAGAGCGCGTTGAGGCCCCCGCCCGATCCCGACGGCTGCGGCGTGCCGAGGATCGGCGGATTGGACCCGCTCAGGCTCGTGGCGAAGAAGAGTGCGCCGGCGAGGAACATGACCCCCGTCAGGGCCAGCGCCCAGCCGGGGATGCCACGCGTGCGTGACTCGATCGGGGTGTGGACGCTCATCGGCTCACTGCGCCGGCGCCGCAGCGGCGTCGAGGACGATGGCGTACTCGGCGCGGCGGGCGCTGGTGTACATCAGGAACACGTTCAGGGCCAGGACGGCTGCCGCCAATGCGCTGAGGCTGATCCCCGCCCCCAGCCCAAGCCGGAACCAGAAGACGAACCCGTTGATCTCTTCCGGTGTCGCCGCCTGCGCCAGCAGGGAGCCATGCACCACGCCGCCCCCGATCAGGGCAAGGCCTGCCAGGGCCGCGCCGGCAAAGGCGGCCCAGAGCGTGGCCTCGGCCAGCAGGGCCCCTCCCCAGTCCCGCCGCAGCAGGCGCGGGAAGGCGTGATCGGCCAGCGCCAGGAAGGCGAACGTCGCAGTGCCAAGGAGCGCGAACAGGCGGACCCCGGTCCCCCACTCCGTGCTCCCGACCAGCGCCCGCACCGAGCCCAGCGACCCGATCGCCTCGAGCAGCGCGTTCGCCACCAGGAAGGTGAGCGCCACCAGCGCAAACGGCACGGTCCCCGGCGAGAGGACGAGCGTCCAGCGTCCGCTGAGGCTGAGCAGCAGGTTCGCGACCACGAGGAAGGCGGGGAGCACCAGCAGGAAGGTCGCCACGTTGCCGATCTGGGTGATCGCGAACGGGACCGATACATCCACCAGGCTGGCGAGGGGCGCCAGGGTGCTGAGCCCGAGCCACAGGAGCCAGCCAAGCATGGCCAGGCCCCACGAGTAGAGCGGGTTGGCGGCGGCCCGTGGAATCACGTAGTAGAGGGTGCCGATGGCCATGCCGCCCAGGCACAGGGTCTCGAGGGCGCGCCCGTAGAAGGCATTGGCGAGCGCCATCCCGGCCGGTGAGAGGCTGAACAGCTGCGTGACGCTGAGGAGCTGCGCGACGCTGATCAGGCTGTACAGCCCGAGCAGTCCGAGGAGTGCCACGCCGAAGTACCAGATGCTCACGTACGGCAGCCGCTCCGACGACGCCAGCACCGTTCGCCAAAAGGCGCCGTTGGCGAGGAGCAGGGCCAGCAGCAGGACGCCGGCCACCGGCAGGGGGAACTCGGTGAAGGCCCCGGAGCCAGCAAGCTGCGGGACGTAGAGCGCCACCAGGCCGGCAGCCAGGCCGATATTCCAGAGTGCCGCGGCGCCGGATGCCATCGTCTCGCTGACAAGTCGCCTTCCGAGCAGGCGGGGCGTGATGAAGAAGATCGCCCCAAGCCCGGCGTTGCCCAGCCAGCCGTAGACCAGCGCGTTCCAGAAGCCGGAGGTCGTGGTGGCCGGGCTCAACTCGAAGGTGAGCACCCCGCTGAGGGTGGGCATCTGCAGTCGCAGCGTGAGCTGGTCCGGGAAGAGCTGATAGGCCACCCACAGCAACCCGATCCCGGTGGCCGCCAGAAACCAGACCAGCGCGGCCACCAGGAATGCGGTCGCGGCATTGTCCGGTTCGTTGGGAAGGATCGGGCGACGGACCTTCGGCGGCTGGTCGTAGGGTCGCAGCTTCTTGGGGTTCACGGCCATCGGCGTGCGCAGCCTCGCATCGATCGGGACGGGTCGCGACGGCGAACCCGGCGGCATTGTAGCCGACGCCAAGGGTTTGACCGATCGTAGCGCGGTGCGTAGCATGGCCGGGCGGGGTGGAGCAGTGGTAGCTCGTCGGGCTCATAACCCGAAGGTCGTCGGTTCGAATCCGTCCCCCGCAACCACGCAATCTAGGCACGAAAGCCGCCTCCCGCCAGGCGGTGTTCGCGTTGTCCGGAACCTCAGCTCGTGCCTGAC
>JBDTMU010000105.1:0-5416 GCA_039934115.1 Chloroflexota bacterium
GGGCGGATGAGGATGTCGTGAACGCTGACCGCGGTCATCCGTACACCTCCTGTGCTCGCGCCAGGGCATCTGCGGTGAAGACGATCGTGTCGGCCTCCAGCAGGTCGACCACGTTCAGGCTGTCGGCCAGCAGCACGCGCACCTCGCGCAGGTTGCGGCAGGAGCGCTCGACCACCGGATCGCGCGCAGGCAGGACCACGAGCACCTTTCCCTCGGTCTTCCAGGCGACGAGTCGTTCGGCAAATGCCTTGGTCCCCATGGTCTCCAGGCCGAATCCCTCGACGACCCGAAGCGCGCCATCATCGGCCTTGCCGCTCAGGACGCCCTGCAGCGCGGCGCGGCGCATCTTGGCCGGCATGCGCTGCTCGTAGCTCCGCGGGTGCGGACCGAATACGACACCTCCACCCTTCCACTGTGGGGCCGAGCGGGTCCCCTGCCGCGCGCGGCCGGTCCCCTTCTGGCGCCACGGCTTCTTGCCGCCGCCCCTCACCTCGCCACGGGTCAGGGTGTCGGCGTTGCCGAGCCGCTTGCCGGCCAGCTGGCGGACCACGGCCTGATGGATGAGTGCCTCGTTCACCGGCGCGGCGAAGAGCGAGGGGACGAGGTCCACCTTGCCCGCCTCCGAGCCGCTGACGGTGAGGATCGGTGCCTGTTCCATCGTCACTTCGCCTTCTGCACGAGCAGGACGGCGTTGCGGGCACCCGGGACGGCACCCTTGACCAGGATCAGGTTGCGTTCGGCGTCGACCTTGACGACCTGCATCTTCTTGACGGTCACCCGGTCATCGCCCATGTGGCCACCCATCCGCGTTCCGCGGAAGACGCGGCCCGGCGTGGTGCCGGCCCCGATCGACCCCGGCTGGCGAATGTTCGTCGAGCCGTGCGTCTTGGGGCCACGCTTGAAGTGGTGCCGGGCGATCGTGCCGGTGAAGCCGTGGCCCTTGCTGACCCCCGTCACGTCCACCAGGTCGCCGGGCGCGAAGAGGGTGACGTCGACCTGCTGGCCGAGCTCGTAGCCATCGGTCGACTCGACCCGGAACTCGCGCACGTGGCGCGGCTTCTGGAGCCCCTTGTCGAGCTCCTTGAACTGGCCCGCGACCGGTTTGCTCTGCCGCTTCGCCGTACCGGCGCCGACCTGCAGCGCGGCATAGCCGTCCCGCTCCATCGTGCGGAGCCGCGTGACGCTGTTGGGCGTGGCCTCGATGACGCTCACCGGCACGACGCTCCCGTCGTCGCCGAAGATTCGCGTCATGCCGAGCTTGCGCCCGATCAATCCTGCCGGCACTGCTTCTCTCGTTCTCCGCTCACATCTTGATTTCGATGTCGACGCCTGCTGCCAGGCTCAGGCGCATCAGCGCATCCACCGTCTTGGTCGACGGGTCGATGATGTCGATCAGCCGCTTGTGGGTCCGGATCTCGAACTGCTCCCGGCCGTCCTTGTGGACGAACGGGCCGCGGATGACGGTGTACTTCTCGATCCGGGTCGGCAGCGGGACCGGCCCCGCAATGGCGGCACCGGTCCGCTGCGCCGTCTCCACGATCTGCTCGGCCGACTGGTCGAGCAGCTTGTGGTCGTACGCCTTGAGCCGAATGCGGATGCGCTGTTTGGCCATCGTCAGATCAGCTCAGCGCCGTGATCACGCCCGCGCCGACGGTGTGCCCGCCCTCGCGGATGGCGAAGCGCTGACCCTGCTCGATGGCGATCGGCGTGATCAGCTCGACATCGATGTTGACGTTGTCGCCCGGCATGATCATCTCCACGCCCGGAGGCATCGAGATGGCACCGGTCACATCGGTCGTGCGCAGATAGAACTGCGGACGGTAGCCAGCGTAGAACGGCGTGTGGCGACCACCCTCCTCCTTGGTGAGGACGAGCACCTCGGCCTTGAACTTGGTCCCGGGCTTGACGCTGCCGGGCTTGGCCATCACCTGGCCTCGCTCCAGCTCCTCGCGCTCGATCCCTCGCAGCAGGAGGCCGACGTTGTCGCCCGCCTGTCCCTCGTCGAGGGTCTTCTTGAACATCTCAACGCCGGTCACCACCAGCTGGCGGCTCTTGGCATGGATTCCGACCAGCTCCACCGTATCGCTGGTGTGGACCACGCCGCGCTCGATCCGCCCGGTTGCCACGGTGCCGCGGCCCTTGATCCCGAAGACGTCCTCGATCGGCATCAGGAACGGCTTGTCGACCTCGCGGACCGGGGTCGGGATGTAGTTGTCGACGGCGTCCATCAGCTCCTTGATGGAGGCGTACTCCGGCGCGTCCTGGTCGGTCGAGGTCGACTCGAGCGCCTTGAGAGCCGAGCCGCGGATGACCGGGGTCTCGTCGCCGGGGAAGTCGTACTTGGTCAGGAGCTCGCGGACCTCCATCTCAACCAGGTCGATCAGCATCTCGTCGTCGACCGCGTCGACCTTGTTCAGGTACACGACCAGCGAGGGGACCTCCACCTGGCGGGCGAGCAGGATGTGCTCGCGCGTCTGGGGCATCGGGCCGTCGGCGGCCGACACGACCAGGATGGCGCCGTCCATCTGCGCGGCGCCGGTGATCATGTTCTTGATGTAGTCCGCGTGGCCCGGGCAGTCGACGTGGGCGTAGTGCCGCGCCGCCGTCTGGTACTCCACGTGGCTGATGGCGATGGTGATGCCGCGCTGCCGCTCTTCCGGGGCATTATCGATCGAGTCGAAGGCGCGGAAGTCGGCACCGCCCTGCATTGCCAGATACTTGGTGATGGCCGCGGTCAGGGTCGTCTTGCCGTGGTCGACGTGACCGATGGTCCCGACGTTGACGTGCGGCTTGCTGCGGTCGAACTTCTGCTTTGCCATGTTGTTCCTTCGTTGCTCCTTTAGCTCTTGGACTTCGCGATCAGCTCGGCGGCCAGGTTGGCCGGGACTTCTGAGTAACGGGAAAACTCCATCGAGTACGTGGCACGACCCTGGGTCATGCTGCGCAGCTCGGTGGCGTAGCCGAACATCTCGGCCAGGGGGACGTGGGCGCTGATGACGCGCGAGGTGCCTCGCTCGTCGACCCCGTCCATGTGGCCGCGCTTGCTGTTCAGGTTGCCGATGACGTCGCCCATGAACTCCTCGGGGGCGACGACCTCGACCTTCATCACCGGCTCCAGGATCGCGGGGTCCGCCTTGCTGACCCCGTCCTTGGCCGCCATCGAGCCGGCGATCTTGAAGGCCATCTCCGACGAGTCGACCTCGTGGAACGAGCCGTCGATGAGGGTCGCCTTGAGGTCGATCACCGGGAAGCCGGCGACGACGCCGCCGGCCAGGGCGTCACGGATGCCCTGCTCGATCGGCTTGAAGAACTCGCGCGGCACCGAGCCGCCGACGATCTTTGACACGAACTCAACCCCACCGCCGCGGTCGAGCGGCTCGAGGGTGATGACGGCGTGCCCGTACTGACCCTTGCCGCCGGTCTGGCGCACGAACCGGCCCTCGCCCTTGACTGCTTTGCGGATCGTCTCGCGGTAGCTGACCTGCGGCCGGCCGACGTTGGCCTGCACCTTGAACTCGCGCAGCATGCGGTCGACGATCACCTCGAGGTGCAGCTCGCCCATGCCGGCGATGCGGGTCTGGCCCGACTCCTCGTCACTGCTGACGCGGAAGGTCGGGTCCTCCTCGCCGAGGCGCTGGAGGGCGATCGCCATCTTGTCCTGGTCGGCCTTCGTCTTCGGCTCGACGGCGAGCTCGATGACGGGCTCGGGGAAGGTGATCGCCTCGAGGATGATCGGCTTCGACTCGTCGCACAGGGTGTCGCCCGTGAAGGTCGTCTTGAGGCCCACCGCCGCGGCGATGTCGCCGGCGCTGACCGACTCGATCTCCTCGCGATGGTTGGCGTGCAGCTCGATCAGGCGACCGATGCGCTCCTTCTCGCCCTTGGTCGCGTTGTAGACGTAGGAGCCGGTCTTGAGCGTCCCGGAGTAGACGCGGAAGAAGGCCAGCTTACCGACGAACGGATCGGCCGCGATCTTGAAGGCAAGCGCGGCGAACGGCTCGGCCGGATCCGCATGACGGGTCACCTGCTCGCCGCTGCGCGGGTCAGTGCCGATCACCGCGGCCACGTCGAGCGGCGAGGGGAGGTACTCGATCACCGCGTCGAGCATCGGCTGGACACCCTTGTTCTTGAGGGCGGAGCCGCACAGGACCGGGATGATCTTCGACGCCAGCGTGCCGGCGCGCAGGGCGCGGCGCAGGGCGCCGGCGTCCACCTCCTGCCCCTCCAGGAATCGGTGCGCGATGTCGTCGTCGAGGTCGGCGACCGCCTCCACCAGCTTGTCGCGCCACTTGGCCGCGTCTTCGGCCAGCTCGGCGGGGATCTCGCCGACCTCGATCAGGTCGCCGAGGTCGTTGCCGTAGGTGATCGCCTGCATCTCGAGCAGGTCGATCACGCCGCGGAACCCGCCCTCGGTGCCGATCGGCAGCTGCACCGGGATGGCCGTGGCGCCCAGGCGTTCGCGGATCATGTCGACCACGCGCCAGAAATCGGCGCCGGTGCGGTCGAGCTTGTTGACAAAGCAGAAGCGGGGCACGCGGTAGCGATCTGCCTGACGCCAGACCGTCTCCGACTGCGGCTCAACGCCCGCCACGCCGTCGAACACGACCACGGCCCCGTCGAGCACGCGGAGGCTGCGCTCGACCTCAACCGTAAAATCCACGTGGCCGGGCGTGTCAATCAAGTTGATACGATGATCCCGCCAGAAGCAGGTCGTGGCTGCGGCCGTGATGGTGATCCCCCGCTCCTGCTCCTGCTCCATCCAGTCCATCGTGGCCGCGCCCTCATGGACCTCCCCGAGCTTGTAGATCTTCTTGGTATAGAAGAGGATCCGCTCCGAGACGGTCGTCTTGCCGGCGTCGATGTGCGCGATGATCCCGATGTTGCGGCTCTTCTCGAGTGGGTATGCCTGGGCCATCATCGGCCTACCACTTGAAGTGGCTGAAGGCCTTGTTGGCCTCCGCCATCCGATGGGTGTCCTCGCGCCGCTTGACGGCGTTGCCGATGCCGTTCGAGGCATCCACGAACTCGGCCGCCAGCTTCTCGCCCATGCTGTGCCCGTTCCGCTGCCGGGCGGAGTCGATCAGCCACCGCATGCCGAGGCTGATGCGGCGGTCGGCCCGCACCTCGACCGGGATCTGATAGGTGGAGCCGCCGACCCGCTTGGGCTTGACCTCGATCAATGGCATTGCGTTGCGCAGGGCCAGCTCCAGCACCTCGACCCCCGATCGCCCCGCCTGCTTCTCGCAGCGGGCCAGCGCGTCCTCGAGGATGCGCGCGGCGAGCTGACGCTTGCCACCGTGCATCAGCTTGTTGGTGAACTGGTCGAGGGTCAGCGCGGTGCCGACCAGCAGCTGCTGGTATTTGGTCTTGCGCGCGATGGTGGGACGGCGAGGCATCGGCCGGCTATCCCTTGCCC
>JBDTMU010000106.1:0-5410 GCA_039934115.1 Chloroflexota bacterium
GCCTTTCAGGTGCCAAAGGAAACCGAGCGCGCTCCCGCCGAGACCCTGCTCCTCCTGTCCGCGTCGTCGCTGGGGTGGCTCCACGCTGGCCTGGCGCTCCTGATCGTTGCGGGCGTCGCAGCCGGCTTTATGGGGCACTGGTGGGGTGAGCCCTGGATCTGGCTGTCCCTCGATCTGCTGCTCCTCATCACTGCCTACATGTACGTCACCGCCCCGCCGGCCTTCCACCCAGCTCGGCACTCCCTTTTCGATGAAGGCGCGCCGGGATGGGACGCCGCCGCGCGAAAGCTGGTGGACCGCCGACGCGCGATGTCGCTGATGGTGACGGGGACAGCAGCTCTGTTGGCCATCGTGGCGCTCATGGTGCTCAAGCCCGGCTGACCAGCTGTGTCGCTCGACATTGCCGAGCGGTGGGGCGGTGACTATTGCCGCTAAGGATGCCTACTCTCCGACAGGTTGGTGCTGCCTGACTTCGGCCAATCGGGGCCTGCTCATCGGTCGGCGCGGAAGCTGAGCGATTCTTGCCTTGGGCTCTTGGTAGCTGTTCAATAGGCTTGGGGCTGAGCAGCCGCGTCCGTCTGCTTGGAGCACTGGTCGGAACTGTGGCACGAGGAGCGAGCTATGTACGCAAGAGTGAGCTACTACACCGGATCGCCAGAGCAGATCGATGCAACGATCACCAACTGGCGGGACAACGTGCTTCCTGCGGTTCGGCAGCAGATGAAGGACGCAGGTATCAAAAACCATGGCGCCATGGTTCTCGTCGACCGCGGCTCTGGAAAGTCGCTGAGCATGAGCTTCTGGGAGACGGAGGACGAGATGCGGGCGAGTGAGGAGTTGGCCGACCAAGCCCGAGGGGATGCGGCTCGCGCCGTAGGCGGGAGTGTCACCGGCGTCGAGCGGTACGAAGTGGTTCTCGACGAGCGACGGTAGACACACCGATATCGGTCCAGTCCGCAATCCTCGGATGCGCGAGTGTGCGTGAATGACGCCAGACGGATGGCCGGAGGGTTATCTGGACTCGACCTGGCGGGTACCAACTGTCGTCGTTGTCTCAGCCTCGATTTTTGCGGCTCTTGCCGCCTACTGAACGAGCCTGAGCTGAGGCCAGCTACCCGGCCTGCTCAGCCGCTCTGGTTCATACTCGCGTGAATGAACGGCGCATCTTCGGGCGTTGATCTCGGCATCGTGCTGGACGCTATCGTGGCTTTGGCAGTCGTCGCTGGTGTCTTCTTCGGTCTCGCGGAACTGCGTCATGCCACCCGGAGCCGGCGAGATCACGCAGCCGTCGACATCGTGCGGACGGTGCAGACGCAGGAGGTGCGCCAGGCGGTGGAGCTTGTGCTCAAGCTCCCGAACGATGCTGACCCAGTGGTTATCCGCAGCGATCCCGCGATGCTTGAAGCCGCCCTCGCGGTGGACAGCGCCTGCGAGATGTGGGGCTCGATGGTGTTCGAGGGTGTCGTGGACCAGCATATGCTCGACCGTATGGTTGGAGGGTGGATACGCGGGACCTGGAGTCGCCTCCGCCAGTGGGTAGAGGCGGAGCGCGCCGACAACCGAAACCCGAACGTCGGCGAATGGTGGCAATGGCTGTACGAACGGCTTGAGGCCGATCCCGATCCTGGGAAGGCACAGGCTGCGTACGTGGCCTACCGGGGGAAGGCGGGCCGTTAGGCGGCTGCTCGCTTGGAGTGAGTAATCCGTTGACACTGCGGTGTGAGCCGGGCGAGGACTCGACCCTCCGACCTTCAAGTCCGCAAGCGTCCGGGTCGAATCGCAGGTCCCTGGCGGGACGACTCATGTCGCCAGCACGAACACCTCGATTGGCAGCCCTATCTGCCGCAAGAGCCGGCGACCGTGGTGCTAGCCGGTGTTGGTCAGGTAGGCGTAGGTCGCCTCGGCCGATGGACTATGCGTGCCAGGTGTCCTCGAAGGCCAGCAGCTGGGCATCGGTGGCATTGCCCGACTCGTCGCGGAAGATGACGTTGTCGTCGCGATTGGAGTTGAAGGGCGGGTCGAGGTAGACCAGGTCGACGGCGGCATCGGGCAGGTAGCGACGCAGGATGTCGAGGTTGTCGCCATAGTAGAGGACGTTGGTGGCGAGGTCGGTCATCGGCCTATGCGTGGCTGCCAGAGCACGTTGAGGATGAGCCAGGCTTCGCCGCATCGGGCGATGTGCAGGTAGTCCATGTACGCCGCGGACAGGACGCTGACGGTGGCGAGGTCACCGTACGCATCCAGGACCGAGACCCGATATGGGCCCGCATCCTCGGCGCCTTCGCCCGCGGCGGTCTCGGCGACCATCTCGGCGCGGGTCAGGGTCTCCACCTTGCAGCCGCCTGTCTGCGGATCCGGTTCAGGCGACCGCTTGACGAGCTCGGGGTGCATGCAGCGCGCCATCCGATCAGCGTCGCCGGCGATCCACGATTCGATGTAATCCGTGGCGGACGCGACAATCCTTTGGCGGTCTTCGGGACTGATTGCGCCTTCGTTTCCGGTCAACTCAAGCCTCCTCTTCGACCTGCGTGCCGCTGAGCACCCAGAATTCGCGAAACGGTACGGTGATATGCGACGTCGTCCGGATCGCGTCGGCCGATGGACCCCAGTGCCAGGTGTCTCGAAGGCCAGCAGCTGATCGGGCAGGTAGGGACGCAGGATGTCGAGGTTGTCGCCGTACTAGAGGACGTTGGTGTCCATCGGTCCCCCGCGAGGCTTGGCTCAGGTGGGCACGAGAGCCTGCGGAGAGGGTAGCAGCGCGGGCAAGCAGCAGGAACCATCGGCCGCCTACAGTTTCGGCCGCAAGGTAGGTCATCGCCGGTGTTGCCAGAAATCGGCAGAGAGGTTGACTGTGGCGGATTTTGGGTTCCAGGGCTTCCATGAGAAGCCGGACGGCGTCGACTGGATGAGCCATTACCGGACAGTGCTCGAGATGGCGCCCCCGCAATTCTCGACCGTCTGGATCTCCGACCATCTCCAGTTCGGTGATGAGCCGCGGTTCGAGGGCTGGACGTTGCTCACGTACCTGGCTGCCTCGTTTCCGCGATTCAGGTATGGGCACCTGGTCCTCAGCCAGAGCTACCGGAACCCGGCACTGCTGGCCAAGATGGCCGCCTCGCTCCAAGAGTTGACCGGGGGCCGGTTCATCATGGGGATCGGCGCTGGCTGGCACGACGAGGAGTACCGGGCCTACGGTTTCGACTACCCAAGCGGCGGAGTACGAGTTGCCCAGCTGGCCGAGGCGATCGAGGTGATGCGGGCAATGTGGACCTCCTCACCCGCGACCTACCACGGCACCTACTACCGCGTGGAGGGGGCGTACTGCGAGCCGCGTCCTGATCCCCCTATCCCCATCATGGTCGGCACGAACGGCCCGAAGGCCCTGGGCGTGACCGCGCGGTTGGCCGACTGGTGGAATTGGGATGGTCCATGGGAGGAGGTCTTCCGCAAGCCGTACGAGACGCTACGCGCCCACTGCGAGGCGATCGGCCGGCCCTTCGGCGAGATCGTGCTCACCGCCGGCCTCCCGATCTCTATGCCAGATGACCCAGGCACCTTCAAAGCGACCTACGAGCACAGCTTCTATCCAGGTCAGGTGTTCCACTATCTTGGCCCCACGCCGGCAGACGCGATCCGCGAGATCGAGCTGCTGGTGGACATCGGCGTAAGCCATTTCCAGATCCTCTTCGAAGACATGACAACGTACCGACGGTTCATCGACGAAGTCGTCCCGTCCGTCCGTCTCCAGCCCCGGGGCTAAGTCGCGGAAGATGACGTTGTAGCCGGGACCACGACGAGGGCAGCGGCACCCACGTTGCTCACCGGTGTCACTTCGCCGAGCCAAGTGACTGGGGACACCACCATCGCTGCGGCCAGCAGAGCTGCAAAGACGACCCACGGGATCCGGAAGCCAGGCGCCAACCCCCAAGTCGCCACGAAGCCGATGTACGGGAGACGTCAGCCATTCAGGGCCTCCCGGAGGAGCTCGACGGCTTCGGGGTGGCGTTGCTCGGACACGAGCAGGTCGGACCACTCGCGGAGAACCGCGGCGAGCTTGGGTCGTGGCCCGACGGAGCGGAGGAGATCTGCGGCCTGGCGGTAGGTGGCCTCGGCGTCCTTGTCGCTGGTCTGGCGCTGGGAGCGTGCCAAGGTCAGTAGGGCGCTCGATTCGGCGTGGGTGTTCTGGCTGGCGCGCGCGAGTTCAAGAGCTTCTGCAACGCGCTGGCGGACCGCGGCGTGGTCACCGAGAGCGAGGGCAATCTGGGCCTCGGTTTCCGTCACGTGCGCCAGCGAACCCTGGTCGTTGCGGTGTTCGCTCATCTGCCGGGCCTCGGCCGCGAGCTCAGTCGCGCGAGCTGTATTGCCGAGCCCGAGGTAGGTGAGCGCCAGGGTGTTGCGGAGCCGTGCGGCATCGCGTTCCGCGTTGGCTGCCTCGAAGAGGGGAAGGGCGGCATGTCCGGCACGAAGAGCGGCCTCATGGTCGCCGGTCTCGGAGTAGCTGTTCGCCAGGGAGAAGAGGAAGGTCGCGCGACGCAGGTCGTCCATCTCGCCGGTCAGCGCGCGTCCCTCCTCCAAGAGGGTGAGTGCCCGATCGTCGTGGCCGTCCCACGACTCGAGGATTGCGAGCGCGAGCAGAAGACGCAGCTTGAAATCGGCCTGAACCGTCAGGCCGGCCCGCACCTCGGCCAGGAGCTGGTGGAGGAGGGCGCGGGCCTCATCGGTGTTGTTCAGCTGGTGATGGGCGTATGCGAGCCAGTAGCCGGCGTAGGCGGCCTCAACCGGCTGCCCTGCCTGGGTAAGTGCCTCGTATGCCTGGGCGGCATCTGGAAGGGCCTCACGGGCACGCCCGAGTCGGGAGAGTGCCTCGGCGCGTCCACCGCGGATCACGGCGGCATCGGTGCCGGTGGCGTTCTCGAGCAGCTGGGTGTAGCCGTCGGCAGCGGCCTGCCAGTCGCCGGCGGCCAGCTGGAGGTCAGGCGCGAGGCGATCCCAGCCGGGCTGCGCCTCGCGAACCAGGTCGTGCACCGCCAGCCCGAGTCGGCCGGACAGGTAGGTGAGAGCCGCCCATGATGGGCGCACCAGGCCGACCTCCAGGGCGCTGATGTAGGCCGCGGTATAGCGGTCGCCGGCCAGCTGGCGCTGCGTCAGCCCGGCCTTGTGTCTGGCCGCACGAAGGCGAGGGCCGACCGTGTTCTCGACCTGAGGTCGCTTCGTCTTCGTCCGCGTCCTCGGCATGTCAGCGAGTGTACCGCAGGTTCCACGCCAGCCCGCTGCGGGAGTTGTTCGGGGGTTAGCAATAGTTGATTAATGGCTGAACGGAGCGTAGGCTGTGGCGACGGTCGGCGGGGCCGGCCGGGGCGCGACGTTCCGAGCGGGCATGGAAGGAGTCATTCCATGCGACTACGGCGTC
>JBDTMU010000107.1:0-5409 GCA_039934115.1 Chloroflexota bacterium
CCGAAGGCGGTGACCAGGTCCGAGGTCTCGCCCGCCAGGCGGCAGTTGCCGAAGGCGTCGATCAGGAGGACCGACGTGTCGAGGCCGCCGTCGCGGGGCGTGGCGATCGGCATCTCCAGCTGCGTGACATCGGCCGGCTCGAGGGCCGCGCCGACGCTTTCGAAGGGCGTGCCGGTGGCCAGATGAGCCGCCACGGGCGAGAAGATGTCGCGTCCGTGGAACGTGTGCGACACGCTCGGCAGCCAGAGTGCTCGGTTCTCCAGGGCGCGTGCGCCGATGATCCCACCCAGCGCCGCTGCAGCGGGGACCAGCAGCCCGTTGTCCGGTCCCACGAGGTAGTCGCCGCGCCCCACCTGCAGGGCGATGGGCCTGCGAGCCGTGCCCACCCCCGGGTCGACCACCGCGACATGGACGCCGATCGGGAAGTACGGGACGCTGCGCGCCAGCAGGAACGCACCATCCCGCAGGGCGAAATGGCGGATGGCGTGAGTCACGTCCACGAGTCGGGCGTCAGGGGCGATATCGAGCATCACGCCCCGGCACACCGCAGGAGCGCTGGAGCCGACCCCGAAGTCGGTGATGAACGAGATGAAGGGTCGGTCGGTCATGGGCGGCATGCTAGCCAACCCCGGGGCGCTCAGCGCAGCTGGACCGTCTCCAGGTACGTCGGCAGATGAGCGTCCAGCCCCATGGCGCGGATCCGGGTCGCGAATACCTCGGCCGCATCGGGGTCGCCATGGGTGACGAACACCCGCTTTGGCTTGCCGTCACTACCGTTCGTGCCGCCCGCCTTCGCGAAGTTGCCGAGCCAGTCGTCGAGCTCGTGCTCATCGGCGTGCGCTGAGAAGCCGGAGATGACACGGACCCGGCACTTGATGGCATATGCCTCACCGTCGATCTTGGCCACCTTGGCGCCCGATTGAATATGGCGTCCGAGCGTCCCCTCGCCCTGGTAGCCGATGAACAGCAGGGTGCAGGCGGGGTCCGGCAGGAAGTCCTTGAGGTGGTGCATGATCCGCCCGCCGGTGAGCATCCCGGAGCTGGCCACGAGCATCAGCGGCCGTGGCTGGGTCCTGATCCCCTTCGACTGGTCGACCTCGTTCGTGTACGTCTCGCCCGGATAGATGAGTGGCGAATCGCCGGAACGCAGCAGGGCGGCCGTGTCCTCGTCGTAATCCTCCGGGTGACGGAGGTACACGTCGCTGGCTCGACTCGCCATGGGGGAGTCGAGGTAGAGCGGCAGCCGCGGCATCCGCTTGTCGCGATACAGCTCGTCGAGGACCCAGATCAGCTCCTGGGTGCGCCCGATGGCAAAGCTCGGTACCAGCAGCACGCCGCGATCGGTGGCCACCTCATTGATCGCCGTCGCCAGCTCTTCGATCGCCTGCTGGTGTGGCGCGTGCTCGCGGTTGCCGTACGTCGACTCGACCAGCACGAAATCGGCGTGGCTGATCGGGGTCGGGTCGCGCAGGATCGGCGTATCGCAGCGCCCGAGGTCGCCGGAGAAGACGATGGTGGTTTCGGCCGCTCCATCTTCGATCCGCAGCTCGATGATCGCCGAGCCGAGGATGTGTCCGGCGTCACGAAAGGTGGCCTTGATACCGTCGAGCAGGTCCACCTCTGCGTTGTAGGCCACCGGCTGGAATTGGCTCACGGTCTGCTCGACATCGGCGATCGAATAGAGGGCGGCGCGTGTCATCGTCGTCCCCTCGGCAGGGCCTGCCCGCAGCTTGGCTGGCATCTCCGCGTCGTTCTCAACCACCGCTTCTTTGCCGGCCAGCTCGGCGTCGTGAGCTGCCGCGTCGTCCGGATGCTTCTTACGCCACCGCGATTCGGCCTCTTCCTGGAGCTTGGCGGCGTCACGCAGGACGATCTCGGTGAGGTCGGCCGTGCCGGCGGTGGCGAAGATGGGTCCACGGAAGCCGGCTTTGACGAGCGCCGGGACGCGGCCGCAGTGGTCGAAATGGGCGTGCGTGAGGAGCAGGGCGTCGATGGTCTTGGGGTCGTAGGCGAAGGCCATCCGATTGCGGCTGACCTCTTCCGGCGCGCCCTGGAACATCCCGCAGTCGACGAGGACGCGCCGATCACCCGCGGTGACCAGGAATTGCGAGCCGGTGACGGTCCCGACGGCGCCCAAGAACTGGATCGAGATGCTCAATCTGGCGGGCAGTATGGCCGAGATCGGCGAGGGGCGACTAATCGGCGATCGACCGGACCACCCAGGTCAGCTCGACCAGCGCCCCGTCGCGGACGCGCGCCAGGTAGTCGGCAGTGCGTTCGATCTGTTCCACGTATGGATAGGCCCCCGGGCTCTGAAGATCCGCGACGTGAGCTGGCTTCAGGCATGCGGCATCTTCGCTGCACAGGCGCAGCCCCGCGAAGTCGATCCGCCCTCGCAGCAGCACCCAGCCGCCGGGACTGCTCGCGACTGCTGCCGCCGGGGTCAGCGGCTTCACTCCGTCGAAGGTGTGGAAGAGCCAGTTCGAGGGGTCGCACCCCTGGAACATCGAGCGTCCATCGGACTTGGCGCGGCCGGAAACTCTGCCGGCGAAGCCCGTCACGTCGATGCCCGTGGCATGCGCATCATCGCCGAGCCGAAGCTTCCAGGAGAAGCTGCCGAGCCCGGATGGAGGAGGGCCGCTGCCCAGAGCCCCCCACTCATCCCAGCCTCCGCCGGCGCGCAGGTCCTGGAAGGTGCGGCGCCCCGGACACCACACATTCAGCACGCGGACGCCATAGGACACGTGCGTCGACGTGGCGTCGAGCACCGAGATATCACCGTTCTGGTGTCCCACCGCGAAGACTGGACGGCCGTCGTCCAGGTAGGTGGCGACCGTCTCTCCAGGGTCCGGGCGGGGGAGGCTCGCGCGCTCCGTCTCGCCACATGCCGAGGTTGCGATCGCCACCGACGCAACCACGGCGAGCAGCGCGATACGAACCGAGGATGCTCTCTGCATCGGCACTGCCGCAGCCTGTGAGGGCAGGCGCCGCGTGTCAAGGTCGCCATCTATCATCGGGGCCATGGCCTTCCCGATAGAGCCCCCCATCGAGCCGATGCTGGCCAAGCCGACACCGGAACTCCCGGTCGGCGGGGGGTGGCGATACGAGCCGAAGTGGGACGGCTTCCGGGCGCTGGTCTTCCGCGACGGGCCGGATCTCTACCTCCAGTCGCGCGACCTGAAGCCACTGGACCGATATTTCCCAGAGCTCCTCGAGCCCCTGCGCGCGGTGGGTGGTCCAGAGGCGCGCTTCGTGCTCGACGGGGAGATCGTCATCGCCCGCGACGGCAGGCTGGAGTTCGAGTCACTGCTGCTTCGCATCCATCCCGCGGCATCCCGCGTCGCGATGCTGGCAGCCGAGACGCCGGCCTCGTTCGTCGCCTTCGACTGCCTCGCCGAAGGGGCCGATGACCTGCGGGAGGCCCCGCTCGACGATCGCCGGGCTCGCCTGGAGAGGCTCCTCGCCGACCCGCCGGCATCGGTCCTGCTCACGCCGGCGAGCAGCGACCCGGCGGTGGCCCGTCACTGGTTCGACGTCTTCGAGGGGGCCGGGCTTGATGGCGTCATTGCCAAGCGCGCCGACGGCCACTACCTGGCCGGCAAGCGGGAGATGGCCAAGATCAAGCACCTCCGCACCGCTGACTGTGTCGTGGCGGGCTTCCGCTGGCACAAGAACGGGCCCGGCACGATGGTCGGCTCGCTGCTGCTCGGCCTGTGGAGCGACGCTGGCCAGCTGCAGCACGCCGGCGTCACCTCGTCCTTCACGGAGGAGCGACGGCGCGAGCTGGTGACCTTCCTCGAGCCATATCGCGTCGACGCACTTGATGGGCACCCGTGGAAGGAGTGGAAGGAGTGGGAGGCCGCCGCCGAGGGGAAGCGGATGCCGGGCGCAACCTCGCGCTGGAATCGCGGCAAGGACCTCTCATGGGAGCCGCTTCGGCCCGAGCTGGTCTGCGAGGTCGCATTCGACCACCTGCAGGGCGACCGGTTCCGCCATGCCACCACCTTCAAGCGCTGGCGGCCGGACAAGCCGCCTGCCGAGTGCCGCTACGACCAGCTCGAGGAGACGCCGCCGGCCCTGCTGGCCGACCTGTTCGGCGGCCGATAGCGTTCTTCGGCGGGGCGGCAGAGCCTTCGAGTCCCGCGGCCGATTCTCCTGGGAATCTGATCCAGCACGACGGACCGTTTTGGGGCCACGCCATTCATCGGCGAATGAGAGCGGGCGATTCTCGCGTGCGGTGCTGAATGACACTCACCTGGGAATCGCCGCGCGGACCCGGGTAGGTGGCTGCCCGTCAGCGGTCCAGCCGCTAGACTCCGTCCGGCCCTCATCACGCCGCCCAAGGAGACGCTGCACCTGTGAGCCAAGCCGACCGGAACGCCGCCGTCAACGAGCTCGCCGACCGCTTCTGGGAGGGAGCCCTCGAGCGAGACCCGGTCTACGCCACCATCCTGGGTGACGATCGCTGGGATGACCGCCTTCCCGACCTGGGCGAGACAGGCAGGGCGGCCGACGAGGCCGCCTTCCGCGAGACCCTGGCCGACGCCGCGGCGATCGACTCGTCCGGGCTCGATCCCGAGCAGGTGATCACGCGCGACATGCTGATCCTGGTGGCGAGCACACACCTCGAGGCGCTCGAGAAGAAGCAGTACCAGCTGGCGATCAACCACATCTTCGGCACGCAGACCATGCCGGTCCGGATCGCCCAGTACCAGCTCGCTGAGACGCCCGAGGGGCTCGAGCGCCTGTTGATCCGCTTCGGTGCCTATCCGGCGGCGATCGAGCAGGAGATCCAGACCCTCCGCGAGGGGATGGCAGATGGCCGCACCGGGGCGGCCATCCCGGTGCGCAAGGAGGTCGAGCAGATCGAGCGCATGCTGGCTCTTGAAGTTGACGCCTTCCCGGCGGTGGGGATGGCGCACGTCGCCGACGACGCCGCACGCGAACGGGTCCGCGCCTCGGTGGAGACGGATATCTATCCGGCGCTTCAGCGGCTGCGCGACTTCCTGGCCGATGAATACGAGGCGCAGGCGCGTCCTGAGCCCGGCATCTTCAGCACGCCCGGCGGAGAGGAGGCGTATCGGCTCGGGATCCGCATGCACACGACCATCGACACGACCCCGGACGAGGTTCATCGGTTCGGGTTGGAGGACCTGGCCCACATCGAGGCCGAGAAGGACGAGATCGCGAGGCGAGCCGGATATCGCGACCGTGTTGCCTACGCCAAGGCGCTCACCGAGGATCCGGCCAACCACACCTCGTCGCGCGGGCGGATCGTCGAGCTTGCGGCCGAGCAGACGGCGCGCGCCTTCGCGACGGCGCCGCGCTACTTCGGGCGCCTGCCAACTGCCGATTGCGAGGTCAAGGCGGTCGAGGAGTACCGCGAGCGCGAGGTGCCGCCGGCCTTCT
>JBDTMU010000108.1:0-5404 GCA_039934115.1 Chloroflexota bacterium
TTGGTCGTAGTGACCAATGACGGGTCACGCTGGGGGCATCGCGATCGCCCGGCTCTCGGATCACGCCGAAGGCCGCATGCCCGAAGCGGTCGGCGCGACTTATCGAGCGGCGGCTCCGGCCAGGGCGCTGACCATCACGTGCCGTCGCTCCTCCAGCCAGCCGAGCACCGATCCAGCGACCTGCGGCCAGCTCTGCGAGCCCATCACCAGGCCGAAGTGCGAGGCGCCGGGGAAATACTCGTAGGTGGCGCCCAGCAGGTCGGCCGTGCGCCGCGCCTCGGCTGGGTGGATGACGTCGTCCAGCCCCGCACCGATGACCAGGGTCGGCACCGTGATGCGCTCCGTCTCGACCGGGACACCCAGCATCCGCTCGCGTCGTGCGCTGCCCGACTCGTGGGCGCCGGCGAGCATCTCCTGCATCTTCTCCAGCTCGTCGTCGTTCATGTCCGGCATCGCGTCGCGCAGCTTGTCTGACGGCTGGATCCAACCCCACCAGGTTGCGTCGTAGACATCGGGGACCAGCTTCAGCTCGTGCTCGACGGGTCGTCGCGGCAGGGCAGCTGCGGGCGGCGACGGCGCAAGCAGGACGAGCCCCAGGATGCGGTTGTGCTCCGCGTAGAGCATGGCGGCCAACGCGCCGATCCCCCAGCCGATCACGATCGGCGGCCGGCCGAGCTGGCGAACCGCCACACCGATATCGGTCGCGTAGTCCCGCATGCGCGTCTCGGCGAGGTCAGCGAGGTCGGAGGTGTAATGGCCACGCAGGTTCATGGCATGCGCCTCCCAGCCGCGCTCGGCGAAGTAGGCGCCAAAGCTCGACCACAACCATGAGCCGGTCAGGGCCCCGTGGACGAGCAGCAGCGGTGGCTTGCGGCTGCGCCGCTCGGGCTGCTGCGTCTCGACGTAGATCCCCTCCGGCTCGATGTAGACCTCGTCGCGCTTGATCGCCTGGACCACGCTGTTACTCGTCCTCCAGTGGGTAGAAGACCAAGCCGGTCAGAAGCTTGGGATAGAAGTACGTCGATTTCTGGGGCATCACGTCGCCGGCGCTGGCCACCGCGGCCAGCTGCTCGAGTCGAGTGGGACGCACCAGGACCGCGGCCTTCGCCTCGCCGCTCGCCACGGCGCGGATCGCGTCAGCCTGGCTCCTAGTGTAGGCCAGCGCGTCACCCGTGGCGACAGACGCGGAATCGATCCCCAGCCGGTCGCCGAGGATGGCCGTATGCAGGATGGCGAGGTCCAGTCCGCGAACCGCCGCGCTCATCGGCTCGTGGCGCATCCGTTCATCGGCCGCCTCCGCATCGCCGACCAGGAGATATCCCTCGTTGCCGGGCAGGACCAGCCCAAAGACCGGCTGATCGGCCGTCTCGAGCTCGGCGAGCCGCTCCGCGAGCTGGTTGGGAGCCACCGGCATCGCCTGCCAGATCGGGCCCGGATCGCGGACCAGCGAGCGCAGCGCCTCGTCGTCTGTCTCTCGGATGAGCCGATGGGTGGACTGGATCTCCAGCTCCTCCCGCTCGGCGTTGATGAGGACGGCCATGATCCAGTCCGCGGCCAGCGAGCCGGGCTCGGCATCGGCCCAGGCAGGGTCGGCGCGGACCGCTGCCTGGTAGGCGAGCGCCGTCTCGTAGCGATGGTGCCCATCGGCGATGTAGAGCTGCTGGCGTGACAGGTGATTGAGAAGGCGCTCGTCAGGCTCGATCGCCGCCAGCGAATGGAGCAGCCTGTCGCCGTCCCACGCACGCCATTCGTCGATCCAGGGAAGGCCGATGAGGTGGTCGTGGTGGACAGAGTCGTCGAAGTAGATGGCAAGGATCGGCGACAACTGGGTGCGGGTCGCATGCAGCAGCGCCAGGCGATCGGCCTTGGGGCCGGCCAGGGTGTGCTCGTGCGCCCGCACGCCGGCTCCGAAGGGCTCGAGCAGCAGCCTGGCCACCACGCCGTGGACCACCGGCTCGTCAGGCGCTTCCGGGCGAGCGTATCGGTAGTAATAGACCGATGGCTGGGCGCGTCGCTCGAGCGTGCCATCAGCCTGCCACGCCTTCAGGGCGGCAGCCGCAGCGGCATGTGGATCCGGGTCTGCGGAGAGCTCCAGCCGCACCGCGTTGCGGTCGCTGCGCTTCAACAGCTCGGCCTGCTGCGCCGGCGTGATGACGTCGTACGGCGGGCACACCACCTCCGTCAGGTCGACGAGCCGCATGCCGGACGGCGAGGGGCTCGCATAGCGGTCCAACGCGTAGCCGAGCCCGCGAAACGGCCGGAGGGTGGGCATCTGCGGAGTGTACCGATCGCGCCGCCAGACTCCCGCCCGCGTGGCATCATCGGCTCATGCCGCATCCGGCGGTCCTGTGGCAGCCGCCCCCTGACGTACGCGAGCGGACAGGCGTTGGTCGCTACCTGGCCTGGCTCGAGGCGGAACGGGGCAAGCGCTTTGGCGATTACCAGGAGCTGTGGCGCTGGTCGGTGTCAGACCTCGATGCCTTCTGGCGGTCGGTGTGGGACCACTTCGAGGTGACCGATGGGCCGGCGGGGCGCGCGTTGGCGGATCCACGCATGCCGGGCACGCGCTGGTTCCCCGATGCGCAGCTGAATTGGGCCGAACAGGCCCTGCGCCTGCGCACCAGACGAGACGACGACGTGGTCATCGTCAGCAGGTCGCAGACGCGGGAGCGGATGACGCTCACCGCCGGCGAGCTGCGAGACCAGGTTGCTCGCGCGCGCGCCGGACTTCAACGCCTGGGGGTGGGCCGGGGTGATCGGGTCGCCGCCTACCTGCCCAATGTGCCGGAGGCCGTCGTCGCGCTGTTGGCCACCGCCAGCCTCGGCGCGATCTGGACGTCGTGCGCCCCGGAGTTCGGCACCCGCAGCGTCGTCGACCGCCTGGGCCAGGTGGAGCCAACCGTGCTGATCACGATCGACGGCTACCGCTACGGGTCGCGCGAGGTGGACCGCACCGACCAGGTGGCCGCCATCCGCGCCGTACTGCCGGGGCTGCGCGAGACGGTCGTGCTGCCCTACCTGCGGCCAGATTCCGGCCGGATTCCTGCCGCCACCTCTTGGGATGAGCTGACGTCCGAAGCGGGCACGCTCGAATTCGAGCAGGTGCCTTTCGACCACCCGCTCTACGTCCTCTACTCCTCGGGCACGACCGGCCTCCCCAAGCCGATCGTCCATGGCCACGGCGGCATCCTGCTGGAACATCTCAAGATCCACGCCCTGCATCACGACCTCGGGCGCGAAGACCGGTTCTTCTGGTTCACGACCACTGGCTGGATGATGTGGAACTACCTGGTCTCGGGCCTGCTGGTCGATTCAACCATCGTGCTGTACGACGGCTCCCCGGCCGAGCCGGACCTGCTCACGCTCTGGCGGCTGGCCGAACAGGAGGGGCTGACCTACTTCGGCACCAGTGCTCCGTTCCTGATGGCGTGCCAGCGGGCCGGCATTGAGCCGGCGAGCAGCGCCGATCTGTCGACCCTGCGCGGCATCGGCTCAACCGGCGCTCCGTTGCCGGCCGAGGGCTTCCGCTACGTCTATGAGGGGGTATCCGCATCGGCCCGTCTCGAGTCTGTCTCGGGCGGCACCGATGTCTGCACGGCCTTCGTCGGCGCCTCACCGCTTGTCCCGGTCTGGGAAGGCGAGATCAGCTGCCGCGCGCTCGGCGCCGCGGTGGAGGCGTTCGCGCCGGATGGTCGCGCGCTCATCGGAGAGGAGGGTGAGCTCGTGGTCACCGCCCCGATGCCGTCGATGCCGGTTCGCTTCTGGAACGACGACGGCTCCCGGTATCGATCCGCGTATTTCGCGGAGTTTCCCGGTGTCTGGCGTCACGGCGATTGGATCACGATCACGGAGCGCGGGTCGTGCATCATCACCGGCCGCTCGGATGCAACGCTGAACCGTGGTGGTGTCCGCATCGGCACGGCGGAGTTCTACGCGGTCGTTGAGGGGATGCAGGAGATCGCGGATTCGGTCGTGATCCATCTCGAGGAGAACGACGAACTGCTCCTCTTCGTCGCCCTGCGCGACAGGGTGGTGCTTGACAAGGCACTGCAGGACAGGATCCGCGCCGCGCTGCGCAGTCAGCTCTCGCCGCGTCACGTGCCGGACCGCATCGTGGCCGTCCCGGCCGTCCCGCGGACCCTCTCCGGCAAGAAGCTCGAGGTCCCACTCAAACGAATCCTGACCGGCACCCCGGCTGACGAAGCCGCGTCTCGCGACTCTCTCGCAAACCCGGAGGCGTTGGATGCGTTCGTCGAGCTTGCAGGCAGGGACGGCCTCGAGCCGTAATAGCGCGGAGGCGTGCCGACCTACATCGCGCGGACGCCGAGCAGGTTGCGTGCGATGACCATGCGCTGGATCTCGCTCGTCCCCTCGCCGATCTCGGTCAGCTTCGCGTCGCGCAGGTAGCGCTCGACCCGGTACTCGGTGATGTACCCGTAGCCGCCGTGCACCTGCACCGCGTCATTGGTCACCTGGCGCGCCACCTCGCTGGCGAAGAGCTTGGCCATGGCAGCTTCGGTCGAATACGGCTCGCCGCTGTCCTTCAGCCAGGCGGCGCGGTAGACCATCAGGCGGGCCGCGTCGATCTGTACCGCCATGTCGGCGATCTTGAAGGCGATCCCCTGGAACGAGGCGATCGGCCGGCCGAACTGCTGCCGTTCCTTGGCGTACGTGGAGGCGGCCTCGTACGCGGCCTGGGCAAGGCCCAGGGCCATGGCGCCGATCCCGATCCGGCCCCCGTCGAGGGTCTTCAGGAAGAGCCGATCCCCGTCGCCCTCCTCCCCCAGCAGGTTCTCAGCGGGGATCCGGCAATCGTCGAAGAGCAGCTCGCCGGTGTTGCTGGCGTGGAGTCCCATCTTCTCCTCCATGCGACCGATCGAGAAGCCAGGCGTCCCTGCCTCGACGATGAAGGCGCTGATCTTGCCGGAGTCGGCATTGCGATCGGTGACCGCGGTGACGATGTACGTTTCCGCCACTCCGGCGTTGGTGATGAAGCGCTTGCTGCCGTTCAGCACCCAGCTATCGCCATCCCGATGCGCCCGCGTCCGCGTCCCGCGCGAGTCCGAGCCGGCCCCCGCCTCCGTCAGGCCGTAGGCGCCGAGCTTGGCTCCGCTGGCCATCGGGCGCAGGTAGCGCTCCTTCTGCTCCGGCGTGCCGGCCGTGAAGAGGGGTGCGCAGCCGAGGCTGGTGTGCGCGCTGACGATGATCCCCACGCTGCCGGAGACCCGCGATAGCTCCTCGATGGTGATGGCGTAGGCGAGCGAGTCGAGCCCGGTGCCGCCCACCTCCTCGGGGTAGGGCACGCCCAGCAGCCCGAGCCCCGCGGCCTTGCGGATGATCTCGGAGGGAAACTCGCCGCTGCGCTCCATCTCGTCCGCCAAGGGGGAGATCTCCCGCTCGGCGA
>JBDTMU010000109.1:0-5366 GCA_039934115.1 Chloroflexota bacterium
GACAGCCGGACCTCGGGACGGCCATGGTGTTCGTAGCGATCCTGCTCGGGATGCTGTTCATGAGCGGGGCCGGCATCGGCTGGCTCTCGCTCCTCGGCGGGGCAACCCTGGCGGTGGCCCCGATCGCCGTAGCCGCGCTGCAGGAGTACCAGCGGCAGCGGCTCTTCTGTTTCCTGGACCCGTCGGCCGATCCACAGGGTGCCTGCTACCAGGTGGTCCAGGCGCTGAATGCGGTGGGATCTGGCGGTCTGCTGGGTCAGGGGTTGACGGCCGGCCGCCAGAACCAGCTCGGCTTCCTGCCGGTGCAATCCACCGACTTCATCTTCACGGTCGTCGCCGAGGAGCTCGGATTCATCGGTGGAATGATCCTGCTGGCGCTGTTCGCCCTGCTGATCTGGCGCGTGCTGAGCGTCGGGTGGGGCGCACGCGATCCGTTCGGGGCGAGCATCGCCGCCGGTCTCGGCAGCCTGCTCCTGTTCCAGATCACGGTGAACATCGGGATGGTGATGGGGATCATGCCGGTGACGGGCATCCCTCTCCCGTTCATCACCTACGGCGGGTCGTCGATGATCTCGCTGCTGTTCGGGATGGGGCTGCTGCAGTCGGTCCGCGTGCACTCCTGGAAGCCCACCTTCTGACCGCGGGGTACCATCGCAGGACCGATGGCCACCAGAAACGCCGACCAGCCGCGCCAGCGCTGGCAGATCCTCTTCGCTCGGCGCCACCCCGCGCTGCGGATCCGGCAGGCAGAGCTGCTCAGCGAGTTCGAGCGTGCATTCCGGGAGGCCGGCCTGCCTCTTGCGACGTCGAACGCGCAGCATCCGCGACCCAGGCTGAAGTTCGCCGCCAACCTGCCGGTCGGGATCGAGCTGCGCGGCGAGGTGCTGGATGCCTACTTCGACGACCTGGTGCCGATCGGTCGGATCCAGGCCGCCGCGGAGCTCCTCCCCGAGGGGATCGAGGTGATCGACGCACGGGAGGTGTGGCATGGCTTTCCGTCGGCGGCCTCCCAGCTGCGGGCGGCCGAGTACGAGATCGAGGTCCACGACGGACCGGAGCTGACCAGCGATGCACTACGCGGAGCCGTGGTCAGGCTCCTGGCCGCGCCGCAGCTTCCCGGGATGCGGCGAAGAGGTGAGAGCGAGCGGCGGGCCGATGCCGGGCCGCGCGACCTTCGCCCGCTCCTCGAGGACGCCGAGGTGCTGGAGGTGGACGAAGAGGCGCACAGCGGCAGGCTGCGGCTGGTGCTGCGGCTCGACGCAAGTGGCGCGGGGAGGCCGGAGGACGTGGTGGGTGCACTCGACCTCCCGGTGCGAGCCGGTCCGGCGGTCCGAACGCGCCTCCTGTTCGTTGACACTCCCCCCATCGCCCGGTAAGATCGCTGTCCCGCGGGCGCATCGTCTGACCGCTTCGCCGTGCGTTGGTCCGGAACGTGCCCCGCCGTTTGCAGGCATCCGATTCAGAGTCCCGGAGATGATCATGTACGCCGTCCTCAGCAGCGGCGGAAAACAATATCGGGTCGAGGCCGGCACGACGCTCATGCTCGAGCGTCTTGACGGTGGACCTGGCGAGCCGGGCACGCAAGTGACGTTCGATCGCGTGCTGCTGATCGGCGACGGCGACGATGTCACCATCGGGACGCCGATTGTGGTCGGTGCCTCCATCAGCGCGACTGTCCTCGGCGAGGCGCTTGGCCCGAAGCTGGTCATCTTCAAGTTCAAGCAGAAGGTCAAGTATCGTCGACGGACCGGGCACCGACAGCATATGACCCGTGTCCGGATCGATGCGATCAACCCCACGGCGGCAAAGAGGCAGACCGCGAAGGCCAAGGCCGACGCGAGCGAGGCCGTGGACGAGGCGCCGGCCAAGGCGGAGAAGGCAGCGCCGCGAACGGCCAGGCCAAGGACGAAGAAGGCGGCGCCGGCGCCAACGGCGCAGAAGGCGGCTGAGAAGCCGAAGGCCCGCCGGGCGACGAAGGCCAAGCCGAAGGCAGAGGAGTAGCGAACGATGGCACACAAGAAGGCGGGCAGCTCGAGCCGCAATGGTCGCGACTCAGCCGGGCAGCGACTCGGCGTGAAGCGCGGCGACGGCCAGCAGGTGCACGCCGGCACGATCATCGTTCGCCAGCGGGGGAGCACATTCAACCCGGGGGAGAACGTCGGCATGGGCCGCGACTACACCCTCTTCGCGACGAGCGAGGGGACCGTCAAGTTCAGCCACGAGACGCGTCGCAAAAAGCGCGTCAGCGTCATCAGTTCAGACACAGCAGCGGCCTAGGAGGCCGCGGGATCCCAGGAGCCAACCCATGAAGGCCGATATTCATCCGCAGTACCATCAGGCGCAGGTCCACTGCGTCTGCGGGACCTCGTTCACGGTCGGGTCGACCGTGGAGTCGATCCGCGTCGAGGTCTGCGCCAATTGCCACCCGTTCTACACCGGAACCCAGAACATCGTCGACACCGCCGGCCAGGTCGAGCGGTTCCAGCGACGCATGGAGCGCTCACAGCGCGAGTCGTGACGTGCCCCGTCACCTGACGGGGTGGCGGGCGCGCCTGGCGCCCCATCTCCTCTTCCTGGTTCCCGAGCTTCTGGCCGCTGCCGGTCCGTTCGTGATCACCTCGATCGCGCGCGCCGGCGAGCGGCCACGTTTTCGCATGCCCGACTTCTTCTACGGCGGCCAGGCCCTGATCGAGGGGGTCATGATGCGCGGCCGCACGACTGTGGCCATGAGTGTCCGGCCACCATCCGGCGAGATCCGGACGTACAGCGAGCCACTCCCCGGGGCGATGGCCCGCGGCCGATGGGTCAAGGTGCCGTTTGCCCGCGGGGTGCTGGTGCTCTATGAGGCGCTGGTCATCGGCACCCGCATGCTGATGCGCTCGGCCGCGATCGCGGCAGAGGGCGAGGACATCCAGATCGGAAGGGGCACCATGGCGCTGACGATGGTGATCTCGATCGGGTTCGCCGTCGGCCTCTTCTTCATCCTGCCGCTCTTCCTGTCGACCTTCGCGGAGCGAGCCACGACCAGCGACCTGCTGGCGAACCTGGCTGAGGGAGGGATTCGCCTCGGCGTCTTCATCGCGTATATCTGGCTCATCGGGCGCATGGCCGAGGTTCGTCGCGTGTTCGGGTATCACGGTGCCGAGCACAAGGCGATCAGCGCGCACGAGGCACAGCGCCCACTCACGCCCGACGAGGTCGATCGATTCAGCACGGCCCACACGCGCTGCGGCACGACCTTCCTGCTGATCGTGGTGGTCATCAGCATCGTCTTCTTTGGCCTGATCCCCCGTGCCGGCGTCCCGCTTCCGCTCCTCTTCCTGTCGCGGATTGCGCTGGTGCCCGTCATCGCCGCCGTCGCCTACGAGCTGGTCCGCTTCGGGGCGAGCCACTACGGCAATCCACTCGTCCGCGCGATCTACGCCCCGGGCCTGTGGCTGCAGGCGCTCACCACCCGACCCCCGGACCACAGCATGCTGGAGGTGAGCATCGCCTCCCTCGAGTCGTGCCTGGCGTCGGATCGCGAGGCAGCGCTTCCGACGAGCCCATGATCGACCGGCTGCGGCGAATCGAAGCGAGCTACGACGCGGTCGTGGCCGAGATGTCAACACCGGCGGCGGCCAACGACCCGGCGCGCCTGCAGGCGCTTGGCCGGGAGCTCTCGCGGCTCGAGCCGATGGTCGAGGCGATTCGCGCGTGGTCGGCCGTCCGGGACGAGCTGGAGGCGACGCGCACCATGGCACACGACCCCGACGAGGAGGTTCGCGCCATGGCGCGCGAAGAGCTCGCAGCACTCGAGGCTCGCGAGCAGAAGATCGACGGGGAGCTGCGCAGGCTCTTGGTGCCCCGCGACCCGAACGACGATCGAGACGTGATCCTGGAGGTCCGCGCCGGGACCGGGGGCGATGAGGCTGCACTCTTCGCCGGCGACCTGTATCGGATGTATGCGCGGTATGCCGAGCGGAGGCGCTGGAAGTTCGACCTGATCTCGGTCAGCGAGGGTGGTGGCGGCGGGGTCAAGGAGGCGATCGCCGAGATCGCGGGACAGGGTGCGTATTCGCGCCTGAAGTTCGAGAGTGGCGTGCATCGGGTGCAGCGGGTGCCCAGCACCGAGGCAGCCGGACGGATCCACACCTCGACCGCTACGGTCAGCATCCTCCCGGAGGCCGATGAGGTGGAGATCCAGATTCCCGACAAGGACCTTCGCATCGACGTGTACCGGTCCAGCGGGCCGGGCGGACAGAGTGTCAACACCACCGACAGCGCGGTGCGCGTCACGCATCTGCCGAGCGGGCTGATGGTGGCGATCCAGGACGAGAAGAGCCAGCATAAGAACAAGGCCAAGGCGCTGGCCGTGCTCCGGGCTCGACTGCTGGAGCTCGAGCAGGCGCGACAGGCCGAGGAGCGCGGCGATCAACGCCGATCCCAGGTCGGGAGCGGCGAGCGCGCCGAGAAGATCCGTACCTACAACTTCCCCGACGACCGGGTCACCGATCACCGCGTCGGCGTCACGGTGCACAACCTGCCCGGCCTCCTGGAAGGTGACCTCGATCGCCTGATCGAGCCGCTCGCCGAGGCCGATCAGGCGGCGCGCCTCGCGCAGATCGGCGCCGATGACGCCTCCTGATTCCCTGGTGGGGGCGGTCGTGCCAGTGGCCAGCGCCGGCCGCCTGGTGGCGGACACGGCACTGACCCTGCGAGACGCCGGGATCCCGTCGCCGCGCCTGGATGCGGAGCTGCTGGTGGGGCACGCCTTCGGCCGCGATCGCGCCTGGCTGCGTGCCCATCCCGACTCCGAGCTGGGCGCCGCGGAAGCGACCCTGCTGGCCGGCTGGATCGAGCGACGGGCTGCCGGCGAGCCGATCGCCTACATCCGCGGCTTCAAGGAATGGCTCTCGCTGCGAATCGGGACCGACTCGCGCGCCCTCATTCCCCGGCCAGAAACCGAACTGCTGGTCGAGGCGGCCATCACCGAGATCGCTGAACGCCTGGTGCGAGACGGCACGACAGTGGCAGCCTGGGAGGTGGCGACCGGCGGCGGCGCGGTCGCGCTCGCCCTCGCGCTGCGCTTTCGAACGGCGATCGCCCTCGGGCGGCTACGCATGGCAGCTAGCGACCTGTCCGCGGAGGCGCTCGAGCTGGCCTCCGAGAACCTTGCTGCGCACAGGGTCGGGGGCATGGTGACGCTCGCCTGCGGCGACCTGCTGGAGCCGGCGGCGTTGTCCGGCGGTCGAGCGGACCTGCTCATCGCGAACCTGCCGTACCTGACCAGCGCCGAGGTCGAGACCGGCAACGGCTCGCTCGCCTGGGAGCCGCGCCGCGCCCTCGACGGTGGGGCCGACGGCCTCGACCTGCTGCGGCGGCTG
>JBDTMU010000110.1:0-5268 GCA_039934115.1 Chloroflexota bacterium
GAAACGCCCACCACCCCCTCCGAGACCGATGGAGCCCATGCCCGTGCCGGATCCGGCAGACCGCCCGATGGGGATCCTGGCGGAGCCGAACCCGGACCGCTCCCTCCACGCCACGCTGGACGGCACGGTCTATGCCCGCCACCCGGTCCGCACCCACCTGGTGACCGATGCCGACGACGCGCTCGAGGTCGTCCGCCGCTATGCAACGCCGCTCGATCCCGACACCGTCCTGGTCGCGGTCAGCGAGCGCATGGTCGCCATCACCCAGGGTCGCTCCTATCCCATGTCCACCATCCACCCCGGCCGCCTGGCACGCTTCCTGGTGCGCTACGTGACGCGCCCCGGGTACGGCATCGGGCTGGGGACGGCCGAGACGATGCAGCTGGCGATCGGCGAGGTCGGTGCGCCACGGATCCTGCTGGCGGCGCTCGTCAGCGGCCTCACCAAGCCGTTTGGGGTCCACGGCCTCTTCTACCGTATCGCGGGCCGCCAGGCCGCTGCGATCGACGGCCCCACCTCGTACACCATCGCACCGTACAACCAGGCCGCGACCCTGGGACCCAGGGACCCGCCTCGGGCTGCGAAGGAGCTCGCGGAGGGGATCGGCTTCCCGGTCGCCGTCATTGACGCCAACGACGCGGGCTGCAACGCCCTGGGGCTCTCCTCGGGGCTGGAGCGCCGATTCGTCGAGCGTCTCTTCGCCGACAACCCGCTTGGTCAGGCCGGCGAGCAGACGCCGATCTGCATCGTGCGCCGTGTCGCGTGGCCAGAAGGTGAGCCGCTCCCCGCCGAACCAAAGCGCCGCCTCACGCCGCCGTAGCGGCGGCCGGGCGGGGACGGTACGATGCGGGCGATGGGGATGTAGCTCAGCTGGGAGAGCACCTCCTTTGCAAGGAGGGGGTCAGGGGTTCGAGTCCCCTCATCTCCACCATTCAGTCAACCGAGTGCCCCGGGAGGCGATGTGACCAGTCGGACGATCACGTTCCGGGGTAGCAGCTACCCCCTGGTTCTTCCGAGCACGCGTGACCCGCGCCTGCACGTCGCCGCGGTCATCCTCTCGGTCCACCTCCTCGGACAGGTCGGTCTGGGCTTCCGTTTGAGCGTGCCGCAGCTCCTCGCGGCGATGCTGACCTGCGCCGTCATCGAGATCGTACTGACCTTTCGCCAGAGCCGATCATTCGTGTGGCCTGCCAGCGCGATGCTCACTGGCAGCGGTGTCGCCCTGATTCTTCGCGTCGTCGGGACACCCGCTGATGACCGATGGAGCACGTACGGCTGGTACGTATTCGCCGCCGTTGCCGGCCTCTCGCTGCTGACGAAATACGTCATTCGCTACCGCGGCACACACGTGTTCAACCCTTCCAACGTCGGGCTTGTGGCTGCATTCCTGGTGCTCGGCAGCTCACGTGCCGAGCCGCTCGACTTCTGGTGGGCTCCCCTCAACGGGTGGATGATCGCGGCCTACGCCATCATCATCGTCGGGGGGCTGCTGATCACCAGGCGTCTGCACCTTCTCGCTCTGGTGGCGACGTTCTGGATCGGGTTGAGCGTCGGGGTCGGAATCCTCGCCGTCTCGGGTCACTGCATGACCGCGAACTGGGCGTTCGCGCCCGTCTGCGGCGCCGACTTCTGGCGAGTCATCGTCACCTCACCGGAGGTGCTGATCTTCCTGTTCTTCATGATCACGGACCCGAAGACGATTCCTGCGGGCAACGTGGCGCGAGTCGCATTCGGACTGCTCGTCGCGGTGGCGAGCACCCTTCTGATGGCACCCCAGACCAACGAGTTCGGGACCAAGGTCGGGCTCCTGGCGGGTCTGGTCATCGTCTGCGCGGGCCGTCCCTTACTGGAGCGTCTCCTCCCTGAGCCAGGATCGGCGACGGACGACCTTCGCCGCTTCGCGACCCGACTTGCGGTCGGCGTCCCTGCCGGTGGAAGGATCGTCGGTAGCGCGGTGCGGGTCGGACTCATCGCCGCTGCCCTTCTGGTGGTCGGCGCCGGCATCGTGGCTGCAGGGACCCCGGCTCGGGAGGTCACCGCTCCTGACGTGGCCGAGGTCCTGAACGGCGTGCCACGCAACGTCGATCCCGACACCTTCCCTCCCATCACAGTCGCCCAGGATGTCCTCGACTTCGACCCCGCGCTCCCTGGTCCCAGGGCGCAGCAGATCCTCCTGGCGCTCGCCGAGAACCTGGAGCTCGAGAACCAGGCATTCCTGCGAGCGGACCCGAGCATCCTCGTCGCCGTCGATCACGGAGACAGGCTCAAGGAGATGCAGGGCCGGCTGGACGACGCCGTGACGTCCGGCCAGACCGTCGTTACGCACTACCAGTTCGACGCGGTGCACGTGATCCTGATCGTGCCCTTCGGGGTGCAGACCGGCATGAGCCTAGGCTTCGAGTCTCGAGGCACCGCGACGGAGGAGACCTATGACTCCACGGGCGGACTGCAAGGTCGACGGACGTCGCGGTTCGCGCTGACGTTCGCGGTGCGCCGGGCGACGGGTGCCCGATGGCTCAACGTAGCTGTCTTGCCAGTGGAGGCTGCACCTTAATACGTTGGCCAAACGCGCCCCGGTCGCGACCGCTCAGACCCCGAGGGCGCTCGATGCCATCGCCGTTCCGCTGACCCGGGCCTGGATCTTCGCGAACGCCGTGTCCCGCGATGTGGAGCTGTCATCGCCGAATGGCGAGAAGCCGCAATCGTCCGTCGTGCCGAGGTGGCTCGGGTCGATGAACTGCGCCGCCTCGAGCACACGGTCGCGAACTTCTTCCGCTGTTTCGACACGCGGATCGAGCGGGTCGATCACGCCCACGAAGATCCGGCGGTCGCCGGTGGCATGGTCCGCCATGGCCTTCAGGACGCGCTTACGATCGGCCTCGCTGGCCAGCTGGACGTAGAACGTGTTGACGTTCATGCGGAACAGGCCGGGCAGCAGCTCCTCGTAGTCGACATCGGCGCTGTGGGTCGAGTCATTGTCCCCGCCGGGACACGAATGTACGCCCACCCGCGCTCGCTCCTCCGCCGTGAGCTGCCCAAGAACGCGGTTGTTCAGGTCCACGAACGAGTCGAGCAGCCCCTTCGATGGATCGAGCTTAATCGACAGGCGTGCCTCGGTGAAGTCGATCTGGACGATCGCTCCACGCTCGAGACAGCCACGGATCTCGGATACCGCCTCGGCGACGAGGTCGTCGAGAAACGCTTCGCGCGCGTATCCGGCGATCCCATCCGATGGATACATCAGGCTCAACGCCGACGCGGAGATCACTGCCTGCTTCAGCTGGGCCGAGGTCTGACTCCGCGCGCCATCGAGGTACGACCACGCCTTCGTGGCATATCGGAAGGGGCCTTCAATCAGCACCGGCAGCTGGCGGGTGTGACCGTCGTGGAAGGGGATCGTCACGCCCCCGCCGGCGAGGCTCAGGCCAGCCACCGGGTAGGTCGCAAAGCTTGGCTTGCGCTGTTCGCCGTCGGTGACCACGAGAGAGCCCGTCTCCTCGAAGCGCCGCAGCGTGTCGCGTACCGCGTCGTCGAAGAGGGCATCGAGCTCCTGCTGCGAGAGGTTCCCCTCGGCCGCGGCCTGCATGCCGGCCTGGAGCGTCCGGGGTCGGGGGATGCTGCCGATCGGTTCAGTCGGAAGTGTCATGGCCGCATGCTAATTGATCTTCGCCTGGGACCATTCCGGCCACGCACGTCGTCGGGCATACTTCACCACTCCCACCCGAACGAAGGAGATGCTGCGGATGGCACGCGAGGAAGAGCGCCTTGTCCGATCGGCGGAAGAGCCGATCGTTGATGGGCTGCCCGACGTCCCGGGGATCGGCGCGGCGATTCGATTGACCCCGGGCCTGGGTATTCACCTGCGCGGCCTGGCCGACGAGTTGCTCGTCCATGACTTTCCGGGCGCCACCATCAATCGCGCTGAGCGGGAGATGCTCGCCACGGCAGTCTCGGCCGCGAACGACTGTTTCTTTTGCATGGACTCGCATGGTGCGTTCGCGACGGCATTGCTGGAGGCGAGTGGATCGACGCAGCTCGCGTCACTTGTCGACGAGATCAAGACCGGATCCTCCGAGGGGTTCGACGGCAAGATGCGAGCCCTGCTCCACATCGCCCGAACCGTGCGACGCGAGCCTCGCGATCTCACCGCCGCGGACGTCGCGGCGGCGCGGGCCGCCGGCGCGGAAGATGCCGACGTGCAGCTCGCGGTGCTCATTGCCGCCGCATTCTCGATGTACAACCGGGTGGTCGAGGGGTTTCGCGCGAAGACGGCGCCGAGCGCCGATGCGTATCGCGCGCGTGCGGAAGAGATCGCCGCACATGGCTACAGCGCTCAGCCAGCAGCACCCGTAACGCGCTAGGAGTTCGACACCGCACGACCAGGAGGGGACCTCCGGCTTTCAACGGCGGGTCTCCTTGACCGTGGCGAGCGGCCGGTGATAAAGTATCCGTCCCTCGCGGGAAGGCCGGTGTGGCCGGCCCGCGATCGTTGTGAAAAGCCCCAACCGACATATCCCCTGATCGCTGCGCGCGACGCGCGTCGTGCCCATCGGTCAGCGGATAGCGCTGAGGCTTTGTCTCGACGAGAGACGGACGCGACCTTAAGAACCGAAGACTGGAAGCATCGATTTCGTCGAGGATGAAATCCGAACGCATCGTGCGGCCGAAACGGTCGCACGAGCAAGCCGACGCGTATCGGGCCAGCACCGTGCTAGCCGCGTGAGCGTTAGGTCAAGCTACTAAGGGCGTGCGGTGGATGCCTTGGCGCCAAGAGCCGATGAAGGACGTGGCAGGCGACGAAATGCTTCGGGGAGCTGCGAGCAAGCGTTATCACCCGGAGATGTCCGAATGGGGAAACCCACCCAGGGTAATGCCCGGGTACGTTCGACTGAATTCATAGGTCGATCGAGGAAACCGAGGGAACTGAAACATCTAAGTACCTCGAGGAAAAGACAGACATTCCGTTAGTAGTGGCGAGCGAAAGCGGAGGAGCCCAAACCCCGGTTGCGTGACAGGTTGCAGCCGTTGCAGTCGGGGTGTTGTAGGGCCGGCCCGCGGTGCACTGCACTGCCCGCAGGGAGTTACAAATCGGTTCGCTAGCAGAAGTGGCATGGAAAGGCCAGCCGTAGAGGGTGACAGCCCCGTAAGCGAAAGCGAAACCGACTCCCGGCCGAGTCCCTGAGTACCACGTGGAAGGTCTCTCATGTGGGAACCCGGGCGGACCACCGTCCAAGGCTAAATACTCTTGGCGACCGATAGTGAACCAGT
>JBDTMU010000111.1:0-5249 GCA_039934115.1 Chloroflexota bacterium
GCCGCCAGGCGCGTCACCGCCTCGGCCAGCTTGAGCGCCGCATTGTCGGGGTGCGGCATGGAGCCATGCCCGGTCGTGCCGGTTGCGCGCAGCCGCGTCCAGGCGATCCCCTTCTCGGCGACCTGGATGCCGTACACCCGCCGCCCGCGGACCATCATCGAATAGCCGCCCACCTCGTTGAGGGCGGCCGCAGCCACACGACCGCGCGCGTCGCTGAAGAGGTCAGGACGCTCGGCCGCCCAGTGGCCGGCCCCAAAGACGCCGCCCGCCTCCTCGTCGGCGACCGCCGCGAAGATCACGTCGCGCGACCGCTCCCCGTCGGCGCGGGCGAGTGCCAGGATGACACTGAGCTCCATCGCCACCATGTCCTTCATGTCGACCGCTCCACGGCCCCACACCACGCCGTCGATCAGCTCACCGCCGAACGGGTCGTGGCTCCACGACTCCACGTCGACCGGCACCACGTCCACGTGGGAGAGGAGGACGAGCGGGGGATCGGGGTCCGAGACGGTGGCGGGCAGGCGGGCGAAGCACGAGCCGCGGCCGGGGACCGTCTCGAGCACCTCGGCCGCCACCCCGGCCGAGGTGAGCACCTCGGCGCAATAGGCCGCCGCCGTCGTCTCACCGCCGCTCGAGTCCATGCCCGCGGCCGCGTCGGCGACCCCCGGCGGGTTCACGCTCGGGATCCGGATCAGGGCCCGCAGGTGCTCCACGCATTCCGCGGACGCCCGGTCCCAGTCGACGGCTGGCGCGCTTACCATGCGGGTCATCGCTCCCAGCGGGGAGACATCGCAACGGCGGGGTCCGGCTCGGCCTCCGGGGCCGCGGTCCCCGCGCCGGCAGAAGCGAGGCGCGCGCGAACCAGCGCGGCCAGTGGCAGCTCGGCAGCCAGGAAGAGGACGGCAACGCCGAATAGCACTGGCAGCTGGAGAGCGAGGCCCATCCACACCAATGCCACCAGGAAGAAGCCCTGCATCGCGACGCGGGTGACGAAGGCAAGCCGCAGGTCGAGAATCGCGGTGCGCTGGCCATCCGGCACGTCGCGGCCCGGTCCGAAGGCGCCCCAGCCGGCCACCGCGAGGAAGATCAACAGCGTCAGGACAAACAGCACCCCACCTCCCCCGTCCGCTGGATCGACGACCGGCTGAAGGAAGTGAAAGGGCAAGATCGCGGCGCTCAGGATGGCGAATGCGGGAAGCGGAACCGCCAGCTGGAGCCATTCACGGGCCTGTTGCCTCGTGGCGACCTCACGGACCCAGCGAGTCATGAGGCTGAAGCCCAGGGTTACGAACAGCCACGCGTAGAAGTTGCCCCACGGAACACCGAACCAGCCCTGGCTCGCGTCGACACCGATCCACGTCCACAGCCCGATGCGGATGGCGATGGCGTCGAAGGCCAAGTCGAGGCTGATCGCCAGCAGGGCATCGACGAAGGGCGCATAACGGCGGCGAACACCGAGCGCGTCGGTAATCCGCATCGCCCCCGCGATGATGATGGCCCAGCTCAGACCGATGACCAGCGGCGCGCGGTCGATGACCAGCACCCAGGCGTCGGCGTAGTGGTAGGTCCCGTAGATGAGCTGATCACCCTCCTCGAGCAAGATCCCGAAGATGGCCGCGCTTACGAGCTCTAGGAATGGCAGCCGGCCTCGTCGAGCGGCAGCCAGCGCGGCGCCGATGAAGAAGATGGTGGCCGAGACCTCGAGGAGCAGGTAGACCGGATTCACGGGCCGATGATATAAGGCCGCGGCCGACCGGTCGTAGAATGCCGCCGTGACCACGCAGGTGACCTCTGAGACGGTTCCGATCTTCCTCGCTGGCGAGTTCGTCAAGGCTGGAACCCCGCTCGAGGTGCGCGACCCCGCCACGGACGAGCTGGTGGCGACCACCTGGCAGGCCGGCCCCGACGAGCTGGAGCGGGCCACGGTAGCGGCGGTCGATGCCTTCGGCGCGACCAGGCGCCTGGCAAGCTTCGAGCGCCGCGACGCCCTGGCCCACGTCGCCGAGCGGATCAGCCAGGATGCCGACGAGCTGGCCGAGCTGCTCAGCCGGGAGTCGGGGAAGCCGATCCGTGACGCGAAGGGCGAGGTGGCGCGCGGCGCGCTGACGTTTCGCATCGCCGCCGAGGAGGCGCTGCGCATCAACGGTGAGTGGCTGCCGCTGGACTGGAGCGCCGCCAACCGCGGGCGGAGCGGGATCGTGCGCCGCTACCCGATCGGTCCCGTCGCGGGCATCAGCCCATTCAACTTCCCGCTGAACCTGGCCGCGCACAAGGTCGCGCCGGCGATCGCGGCAGGTTGCAGCATCGTGCTCAAGCCGCCGTCCAAGGACCCGCTGGTGATGCTTCGCGTCGCCGGCTACCTGGCCGAGACGAACCTGCCCAAGGGGGCCGTCTCGATCCTGCCGATGGATCGGCCCACCGGCGATCGCATGGTCGCCGACGATCGGTTCAAGCTCCTCAGCTTCACGGGCAGCCCGTCGGTCGGCTGGAAGATGAAGGCCGAGGCCGGCAAGAAGAAGGTCGTCCTGGAGCTTGGCGGGAACGCCGGGGCGATCGTGGACGACACGGCGGACCTCGAATGGGCGGTGGCGCGCCTGGCGTACGGCGCCTTTGCCTACTCGGGGCAGGTCTGCATCAGCGTGCAGCGCATCTACGTGGTGGAGTCGATCTTCGACGACTTCCAGCGCCGCTTCGTCGACAAGGTCCGCCAGCTGAAGGTGGGCAGCCCGCTCGACCCGGCGACCGACCTGGGGCCGATGGTCAATGCCAGGGCGGTGGCGCGCACGCACGAGTGGGTCGGGGAGGCACTGGAGCGGGGTGCAAAGGCGCTCGTCGGCGGCGAGCCGGACGGGCTCTTCTATCCACCCACCGTGCTGGTGGACGTGCCGAAGGACGCGCGCGTGTGCGGCGAGGAGGTCTTCGCCCCCGTCGTTAACCTGTTCCCGGTGCCCGACTTCAAGGCGGCGATCGCCGAGATCAACGACAGCCAGTTCGGCCTGCAGTGTGGCGTCTTCACCAACGACCTGGAGCGCACGCTGCTCGCCCACGATGAGCTGGAGGTCGGCGGCGTGATCGTCAACGACGTCCCGACCTGGCGCACCGACGCGATGCCGTACGGCGGAGTCAAGGACTCGGGCCTCGGACGCGAAGGCCTGCGCTGGTCGATCGAGGACATGACCGAGCCGCGCCTGCTGGCGTTCGCCCGGCCGCTGTAGCCCCTCCATGACCGATCTCGCCGCGGCGCCGGCCGACGCCGCGATCCGTTATGCCCGGGTGCTGCCCGCCTCGGAGCTGCGCGACGGAGAGCTGATCCCGGTCGAGATCGACGGCCGCCCGGTTGTCCTGGTGCGCCATGCAGGGGCCTTCTTCGCGGTGCAGAACAACTGCTCGCACAAGGACTTCCCGCTGTCGGAGGCCGGCTTCGACCCACGCGACGAGGTCCTGGTCTGCGCCTGGCACGGCGGCTGCTTCGACCTGCGAACCGGCGAGGCGGTGGTCCCGCCGGCAACGGAGCCGGTCGAGATCTTCCCGGTGCGGGTCAGCGCCGATGGCTGGGTCGAGATCGGGCTCACCGGCAGCCTCGCTCGCTGAGCGGCAACCGATGGATCTCGAGGCGCTCCCCTTCGTCAACTGGATCTTCTGGGCGGCGCTCACCTCGGGGACGCTGCTCGTGGTCGGGGGTACCGAGCTGCTGGGCGGCACAACCCGCGGCTATCGGCTCTTCATGGCCGCGCTGCTCGCCGTGTGCGCGGCGGTGCTGCTCCTCTCCGAGCTGAACCTCTCGCCCGGGACGGTTGCGGACGAGACGGCCGGGGTTCGTCGCGGGCTCGTCTGGGCCTTCACCGCCCTGACGGGGGCGTACCTGGTGGCATCCATCGCCAACCTGCCGCGCAGCGGCCTGGCCCTGGCCGCCGGCTCAGTGGGGATCTTCTCGCTGGCTGCGCTTGCCGCGGCCGGCGGAACGCTCAGCGCGCCGCTCTTCACGGCGCAGCTGATGCTGGTCGCGCTGGCGTTGGGAGCCGTCACCGCGGCCATGCTCCTCGGGCACTGGTACCTGGTCACGCCAAAGCTCTCTCCGGCCCCCCTGCGACGGATGATGTGGCTGCTCCTGGCCGCGCTCGCGCTGCAGGCGCTCCTCTTCCTGGTGGCCGTGACCGCGATCAGCAGCGGGCCGCTGGGCGGACCGATCGGATGGCTCACCTGGCTGCGCCTGGTGGCGGGCATCCTCCTGCCGATCGGGATCACCGTGCTGGCGCTGCTGGCCAGCCGCGCGGCGTCCCTCCAGGCCAGCACGGGGCTGCTATACATCGGCCTTGCGCTGGTGATGGCCGGGTCGATCGCGGGCGCAAGCCTCGCCTACCTGACCGGCGTCCCGGTCTGACGATCGCGATGCAGGTCACGGTCCGCTGCTTCGCAACGCTGCGCGAGCTGGCGCTGGACCGGACGACGCTGACGCTGCGGCCAGGCGCGGTGGTGGCCGATGCATGGGCTGCGCTCGCCCAGGCGTACCCAGGGCTGGTGCCGCATCGGCCCTTCGTGCGGGCGGCACGCAACGGCGCATATACGGCCTGGGAGGCGGCGCTCGACGACGGCGATCAAGTCGCGTTCCTTCCGCCGGTGAGCGGCGGCGGACCGAGCGGCCTGACCGAGACTGTGATCGACGTGCGAGGGCTGGAGGCAGCCGTGGCGGCGACCGGCCACGGGGCGCTGGTGAGCTTCGTCGGCCGCGCCCGAGACCGAGCCGATGACGGCCGCGAGGTGCTGGAGCTCGAGTACGAGGCCTACCCCGAGATGGCGACCGATGTGCTGGCGGAGATCGTCGGCGAGGCGGAGGGCCGATGGAGGGGCTGCGCAGTCGCCGTGGTGCATCGGGTCGGCGTGGTGCCGATCGGCGAGGCGGCGGTCGCGATCGTCACCGCGGCGCCGCATCGCTCGGAGGCGTACGACGCCAATCGGTTCGTCATCGAGGCGATCAAGGAGCGCCTCCCGATCTGGAAGCGGGAGCGCTTCGCGGACGGGACCGAGTGGAAACGCCCGGGCGCCTAGCCGCCCTCGGTGGCGAACGTTCGCCGCCCTCATGTACCCTGCCGCGGTATGTCGACCCCCCTCCCCGGGCAGATCCGGTGCCCGACCTGCCACCGTTCGACGCCCCCGGCAGCCTTCTGCACGCAGTGCGGGACGGCGATTCCGGCATCCGCCCGGGCGCGGCCGCGGGGCCTCGATCGCGAGGAGCTGCAGGATCGGATCCG
>JBDTMU010000112.1:0-5245 GCA_039934115.1 Chloroflexota bacterium
CCTTGGTGAGCGGGTTGAGGCGATGGACGCTGGTCGGTCCGGGCGCCCCCAGGAACGAGGGGAGGCGATCGGTCAGGCGGAAGGCTCCTCGAGCACCTGCTCTCCCTGCGGGAAGCGCGCCTTGAAGCGGTTGGCCAGCGCGGAAAGGATCAGGTACACGGTGAAGAAGGTCGTCACCTTGTCGATCGGGTCACTGATCAGGCCCTGCCCGGTCGTCGCGGCGTAGACGTCGGCACCGGCCTGGCGGAAGGCCGCGACAAGGAAATCGGTTCCGGAGGCGGTCACGCCGCCGAACACGCCGGCCGCGATGGGCGCGCTGATCAGGGCCGCCACGATCCCGGTGAAGACCCCGGCCACCACTACGTACGCAGCCGTCAGATCGCGCCGCAGCAGGAGGAGCGCGAAGAGGCCGAGCACCGCCAGGGCGACCAGGGCTACGGCCAGGTAGCCGAGCAGCACGAAGATGAGGTCCACCTTGGCGGGGTCGGGGAACAGGTCGATCGTGGTCTCGAAGATCTTGGTGTAAGCCAGCGCCGCGGCCCAGGTCAGCCCTCCGACCAGCACCACCGTGACCGCACCGCCGGCGAGCAGCTCCGCCGACGAGCGGTTGGGCCGTGGGCGCAGGAATCCGGCACGCCCCAGCAGGCCGGCGATCACGCCGATCGCAACCGCCGTGATCGCGAAGGCCGCGGCCGGCTGGTACTGGAACGGTGGCGGGATGACGTACGACCACAGGATGTTGCCCAGCCCGCCGGTGAGCGCTCCGGCGACAGGCCCGCACAGCACTCCGACCAGGATGGTCCCGATCGAGTCGAGGTAGATCGGGATCTTAAGGGCCGATGCCACGGTCTGGCCCAGGATCACGTTGACCCCGATCCCGACCGCCATGAGCAGGTAGGTTCGCGTGCCGAACTGCCCGGAAAGCGAGGCGAGACGGCCGGTCTGCACCAGCTCCAGGCCATAGGTGACCACTGCGCCAATGACCATGGCGATGGTCAGGATCAGCGCCCACGAGTTCGCCGCCTTGGTGTTCGCGAAGGTGTTCGGGTCGACTGCATTCGCGTCGCCGAAGTCACCGAAGCCGATGATTCCGATAGAGGTGGCCACCGCGAACGCGACCAGGCCGGCGGCCACCCGCATCGGCCCCCATTCGCGCGTCTGCGCCAGGGTCAGGCCCGCGTACACGACGTCGGCCACGATCACGCCGACCGCCGCCGAGAGGGGCCACACCTGCCCCGTGGCGTACAGCCCAAGGCCGACCACGGCCCCGACCGCGACCCCGATTGCGATACGAGTCCACCGCGCGGAATCCATGTCCCTCAACCTCCCTCGTGCTGTGCCTGCACCTGGGCGGTCGTCACCGACACCGCGTGCGCAAGGCGTTCCAGGAGCTCGCGATGCATCCCCTCTGTGTCCAGGGCCATGGCGACGTTCACGGTCCGTCGGGTCTCGTCCTGGGATCGGTACAGGCTGCCGGCCAGGTGTGGATCGCTGCTGGTGTCGCACGCGAGCCGCTCGTCGACGGCGTCGGTGACCAGGTCGGGGCGCAGCAACGACCCGATCAGCGTGACCGGGTCATGCAGGTAGCAGCCATCGATCCCCTCCGCCTGCCGGTGGAAGGAGATGTAGAAGCGCACCGCGTCACGGACGATCGCCGACAGCGGTGTGCCGGGCAGGCCGTCGAGATCCTCGAGCGTGAAGATGACGTCCTGGGTCGCGTCCAGCGGAAAGATGCGAGAGATGGCACCCGCCGCCAGGACCGCCTCTGCCGCCTCCGGATCGACGCACGCGTTCCACTCGCCGGTCTCCGTCGTATTGCCCCGCTCTTCCAGCGTGCCCCCCATCCAGATCAGCTCACGGAGGCCGCCGGCCAGATCCACACCATTGAGTGCGGCCGATGCAATGTTGGTGAGGGGACCCAGCGCCACCACGGTCAGCTGGCCGGGACGTCGCTGAATGTGCGCCGCGAGGTAGCGCGGTGCCGGCACCGCCGTGTAGTCGGTCGCGCCGAGATCGGGATCCTCGCCGATCAGCTCGACGTAGCCGGTGCCGGTGGGGCCGTGCGTATCCGGCGCGGTCCGCAGGCGCCGATGGAGGGGGCGCGCCGCACCGATGCTGACCGGCACGTCGCCGCGCCCGACCATGCGCAGGATCTTGCCGGTGTTGCGGGCAACGTGATGGATCTCGACGTTGCCGGCCACGCAGGTCACGCCACGGAGGTTCAGCTCGGGTGCGGTGGCGGCGATGAGCAGGGCGACCATGTCGTCGATCCCGGTGTCGACGTCCAGGATGACCGGGCGGGGCTCGGCGTCGGTCGGGCTCGCCTGCATTGCCGTCATCGTACCCCGCTACTGCGGCCAGGCACCGGCGCGACCCACCTTGCTGCCGATCTCGGCGCCCAGCTGCGAGGCGATGAAGCGGGCCGCCGCCAGCACGCCGTCGAGGTTGACCCCCGAGCGAACTCCCTGGCGGTCGAGCAGGTAGACGAGATCCTCGGTCGCCAGGTTGCCCGCGGAGCCGGGCGCGTACGGGGAGCCTCCGGTCCCGCCGGCCGAGGAATCGAAGGAGCGGACCCCGAGCTCCATGGCCGCCATGACGTTGGCGAGGGCCGTGCCGCGCGTGTCGTGGAGGTGCATGGCCACCACGTCCGGGCCGATTCCGGCGCCGTCCAGCGCCGAGATCACGCGCGCGACATCGACGGGTGCCGCCACCCCAAGCGTGTCGGAGATCGACAGCTCGTCGACCCCCAGCCGCAGCAGCCGTTCCGCGACGCTGACCACCGCCCGCTCGTCGACCTCGCCCTCGTATGGGCAGCCGAACGCGGTGCTGACGTAGGCGCGGATCCACCAGCCCCGATGCCGCGCCTCGGCCGCGATCGGCTCGAATGCGGCCAGCGACTCGTCGATGCTCATCCCGATGTTGTGCTGCACATACGAGTCGGTGGCCGCGGTGATCAGGCAGATGGCGTCCACCTGGGCCGCGATCGCCCGCTCCAGGCCGCGCGCATTCGGGACCAGGACCGGGTAGCGGATCCCCGGGCGGCGCTCAAGCTGTCGCAGGAGCTCGTCGGCATCCGCCATCTGCGGGATTGCTTTCGGTGAGACAAGCGAGGTCGTCTCGATCTCGCTCAGGCCGGCATCGGCCAGCATGCCGATGAACGCCAGCTTCGCTTCGGTCCCCACGACCGTCGCCTCCGCCTGCAGCCCGTCGCGCGGGCCGACCTCGTAGATGCGCACCTCGGGCCGGGTCATCGGTCGGCCATCTTAGGCCGATACCTCCGCCAGCAGGTCCCCACGCTGCACCTGCTGACCAACCTTGACTGCGACGTGGGTCACCGTCCCGGGCACGGGCGTCACGACGGCGTGCTCCATCTTCATCGCCTCGATGACGACGAGCGCCTGGTGGGCCAGGACCGATGCTCCCTCGCTGGCCCGTACCGCGATCACGCGGCCGGGCATCGGCGCGGTGAGGGCCGCGATGCCCCCAGCGTGCGCCGCTGCATGACGCACTGCCTCCTCGACGCTCGGCGGCATGGCCACGGAGAGCTCGAGCGACTGGCCCTCCACGTCGACGTAGGCAACTCCGTCATCAATTGCGACTTCGGCCTCGCCAGCGTGCCCGAGCTCGACGCGACGCTCTTCCTCGCCGTGTCGCATGCGCACTGCCGCTGGGGCCGCGGCGCGCCAGCCACCGTCCCACGGGCCGTGGGGGCCGGCCTCCAGCAGGGCGGTGGCCGCTGCTGACCACGCGTGGTTGCTCAACTGGGCCGGCCGGGGCGAGGGAAGGTGGGCCAGGGTGTCGATCCGGACCTCGCCGTCGCGCATGACCGGCTGGTCGAGCAGCCAGCGCAGGAACCGCAGGTTGGTGCGCACGCCGAGGACGAGCGTCTCGTCGAGCGCCGCGCGGAGGGTTGCGAGTGCCTCCGAGCGCGTGGGGCCGTGAGCGATCAGCTTGGCGAGGAGCGGGTCGTATCGGTCCGAAACGGGATCGCCCTCGCGAACGCCGGTTTCGACCCGGACGCCGTCGGGCCAACGAAGCCGGAGCAGCCGACCGGTGGCGGGCAGGAAGCTGGCATCCGGGTCCTCCGCGTACAGACGCGCCTCGACCGCGTGCCCGCTCCAGCGCACATCTGTCTGCCCGAAGCCAAGGGAGTCGCCGGCCGCGATCCGCAACTGGTCGGCGACGATGTCGCGCCCGGTTACCGCCTCGGTCACGGGGTGCTCGACCTGCAGTCGGGTGTTCATCTCCCCGAAGAAGTACCCGCCGTCATCGGTCACCAGGAATTCGACGGTCCCGGCGCTCACGTAGCCGACCGCGGCCGCCACCTCCAGGGCTGCCGATCCGAGCTGCTGGCGAAGCGCGTCCGAGACCGATGGCCCGGGCGACTCCTCGACGATCTTCTGGTTGCGCCGCTGGGTCGAGCAGTCGCGCTCACCGAGGTGGACGCCGTTCCCATGCGTGTCGAACAGGACCTGCACCTCGACGTGGCGAGCCCCCTCGAGCAGTCGCTCCAGGATGAGCCGATCGTCACCAAACGCGCGGCCTGCCTCGCGGCGCGCCGAGGCAAGCTCCTCCATCAAGCGGGCTGGATCGCGGACCACGTGCATTCCCTTGCCACCGCCGCCGGCGGAGGGTTTGATCAGGACCGGATAGCCGATCTCGGTGGCCGCGGTGGCCAGCGTGGCGTCGTCCTGGGCATCACCGTCGTAGCCGGGCACCACCGGGACGCTGTGCGCTGTCGCGGTGCGGCGTGCCGCCGCCTTGTCGCCCATCGCGGCGATGGCCGCAGAGGGCGGCCCAACCCACGCCAGGCCGGCGCGCACCACCGCGTCGGCAAACCCCGGATTCTCGGCCAGGAAGCCGTAGCCGGGGTGGACCGCATCGGCACCGGCGGCACGAGCCGCGGCAATGAGGACATCAGCATCGAGGTAATCGGGGATTGGGAGCGCCAGATCGACCCCATCGGGCGGTCGCTCGTCGGGCGTGTGGACGCCGATCGTCCGAATACCGAATCCCCGAGCCGTCCGGACGATGCGCTGGACGATCTCGCCACGGTTGGCGATGAGCAGGGCGCGGATGCCGAAGGCTGGCGTTGGATGCCCGGCCGCCACCGAGCTGAGCGACGAGCGCGACAGGCGAACGCGCCCGCCGACCCGGGTTGCCGGAAGCCGCCCGTCCGCGACCCAACGCTGCACCGTGCGGACCGTGACGCCCAGCTCCTCCGCCACCTGGCGGGGGGTCAGCG
>JBDTMU010000113.1:0-5235 GCA_039934115.1 Chloroflexota bacterium
GTGCTGGAGCGTCCGCTCGGTGCGCTCGCTGGGCTTGCTGGACGCCTCGCAGCCTCGGCGGTCGTGGCGGGAGCGCGTCCGCTCGCCGCGCTCGGCAGGGCCTTGCCGTCGGTGCAGGGGCGTGCCCGCACCGGCAAGGTCGCCCCGGTCGTGCGCGGCCTCCTCATCGCAGCCCCCCTGGTGCTCGTCTTCGTCGCTCTCTTCTCGTCCGCTGACGCGGTGTTCGCGCGGATCACCGGAGACCTCTTCAACTGGGACATCGAGCTCGGATCGCTGCTCGAACGTCTCCTCCTCGGCGGGGTCGTGGCCTGGGTGGCGGCCGGCCTGCTCGCGTTCGTGGCCAAGGGGGAAGATCCACCGTCCGGGGTGACCAGCGACCTCCCACGTCCCCGGCCTGCCCTCGGGTCCGGGGAGGCCTTGACTGTCCTGGTAGTGCTCGATCTCCTCTTCATCGGATTCGTCGCGCTGCAGGCCGCCTACCTGTTTGGCGGCCGCGACACGCTCGAGGCGAGCGGAATCACCTATGCCGAGTACGCACGACGTGGCTTCTTCGAGCTCCTGGCCGTCGCTTTCCTGGTCGGCGGGCTGATCCTCGCTCTTGAGGGCTTCGTGCGGGGGAGGACGCGGACCTATGTGGTGGCGGCCATCGGCCTCGTACTCCTGACGATCGTGGTCCTGGCTTCCGCATTCCTTCGCCTGCGCCTGTACCAGGACGCCTACGGATGGACGGAGCTGCGCTTCTACGTCCTTGCCGCCATCGCCTGGCTGGCCATCGGGGCGGTGATCACCGTCGTGACCGTCGCGCGGAACCAGACTCGCTGGCTCATCCACGGGATGCTGCTGGTCTCATTCGTGTTTGGCGTTGCCTTCAACCTGATCGGCCCGGTGAGGTTCATCGCCGAGCAGAACATCGAACGGGCCGTCAACCCGAAGCTGGTCGCGCCGGGAGGAGAGACGGGCCTCGACGTCTTCTATCTCGCCATCCTGGGTGACGATGCGCTCACCGTGCTGGCCGAGAATCTGTGTGCCCTGCCCGCTCTGGAATCGAGACAGGCTCTCGACTCGGTGAAGATGTGGCAGGGCTGGATTCGTCGCGACGAGGCGGGCAAGGCATGGCAGGCTTGGAATCTCTCGCGCGAACGGGCGCGAGATACGCAGCTGCCGGCCGTCTGCCTGCTGGCGACGCGCTGAGCGCAGGGCGCCATCGTCGGCTAGCATCGGTCCGTCCCATTCCGCACCCTCGGAGTACGCATGTCTGACCGATTGGCAGCGCCCAGCGGCACGCTCGACCTGACCAAGTCGTATTCGGCGCGCTTCAAGACGGAACGCGGTGAGTTCACGGCTGAGCTGTTCGCCGCGGATGCGCCGATGACGGTCGAGAACTTCGTCAGCCTGGCACGCGCCGGCTTCTACGACGGCACGACCTTCCACCGCGTGATCCCCGGCTTCATGGCGCAGGGTGGCGATCCGACCGGCACGGGCACAGGCGGCCCCGGCTACTCCTTCCGTGACGAGCTGTCGGTGAAGCGACGCCACGAAGGGCCCGGCGTCCTGTCGATGGCAAACGCCGGTCCGAACACGAACGGGTCGCAGTTCTTCATCACCCTCGTCGCGACCCCGCACCTCGATGGGCGCCACACCGTCTTCGGGCGCGTGACGTCCGGCATGGACGTGGTGAACAGCATCCGCGAGCGCGACCCGCAGCGCGACTCGCAGCCCGGTGACCGGGTCGAGACGATCGAGATCGAGGAGAGCTGACCTCGAAGTTGTCCTGACGCCCATGCCGAGGCGGCGACTGACCCTGGACGATATCGCCCGCCGGCCGGAACCTGGCATGGACTCGCCAGGGAGCGTCGCCTTCGCGCCGGACGGCCGGGCGATCACCTTCCTTCACAGCTCCGACGGCTCGCTCGTCCGATCGCTGTGGCGCCACGAGCTGGTGAGCGGCGAGCGAGTCGAGATCGCGGCCCCACTGCCTGACACCACCCGGGAGGAAACCCTCTCGAGAGCCGATCACCTGCTTCGCGAGCGGACGGGGACCATCGAGCTCGGCGTGACCACGTACTCGTGGGCGGGCGACGCGCAGGATCCGACCCTGCTTGTCCCGATGAGCGGGCGTCTGTTCGTCGCATCGGGCCTGGAGACTGAGGGCGAGGTGCACGAGCTGCCCGGGGTAGTGGGCGCCAGCGGAGCTGTCCTCAGCCCGGACGGCGCCCTGGTCTCCTACTCGATGGGCCGGGACCTCTATCTGGCCACGGTCCGGGGAGGGCCGCCGCGACGGATCACCGACGGCGCCGAGGAGGGCATCACCAACGGCCTGGCCGACTTCGCGGCGGCCGAGGAGCTCGACCGGCTCGAGGGCGCGTGGTGGAGCACGAGCGCAGGCGCGCTGCTGTTCGCTCACGTCGACGAGCGCGCCATTCCGACGCTCACCATCACGCACGCGTCCGGGATCGATCCTCCACAAGAGGTCCATCACTATCCCTTTGCCGGCGGTCCGAATGCGCGCGTGAGCCTCCGCCTTGTGTCGATGGACGATTCGAGCTGGCACGACGTGGACCTTCCGATGCAGGAGGACGACTACCTCGCCAGGGTCGTCGCCGACCCGGCGGGAGGCTGGCTGGCCGCAGTGCTGCCGCGCGATCAGCGCTCGCTGCTCTGGCATCGGATCTCCGAGGACGGATCCTCCAGGCACCTCTGGACGGAAGAGAGCGATCCCTGGATCAACCTGGACAACGACACCCGGGTCCTCGCCGATGGCCGGATCCTGCGGTCGACCGAGCGGAGCGGCTTCCGGCACCTGGAGCTGCGGCTGCCGAGTGGCAAGCTCGACCGCGTACTGACCCATGGCGATTGGGTCGTCACCTCGGTCGTTGGCATATCCGCTCGCCGGGGCGAGGTTCTCTTCATCGCGACCCGCGACGGAGTCCTTGAGCGTCACCTGTACGCCGTCCCGCTGGACGTTGACGAGCCGATCGAGGATCCCGAGCGCCTGACGACCGAACCGGGCTGGCACACGGTGGTGGCCGATTCGGACGGCGAGCGCTGGATCGACACGTGGTCGGACCTTTCGCATGCCCCGCGCGTCACCGTCGAAACCCGCGATGGTGAATCGCAGCTGATCCAGGCCTCGTCGGCGACCGCCGAGGAGACCGGTCTCGATCCGCCGGAACTCCTCGAGCTGCTCGCCGCCGACGGTCGGACTCGCCTCAATGCGGCCCTGTACCGCTCTTCTTCAGCCGCCGGCGCCCCTCCACCGACGGTTGTGTGGGTCTACGGCGGACCGCATTGGCAGTACGTGAGGAACGAGTGGGAGCTGACCGTCTTCGGGCTGCGCCAGTACCTGGCCCAGCAGGGTGCGACCGTGGTGGTCGTCGACAATCGTGGAACCGAGACGCGTGGCCTGGCCTTCGAATCGGCGGTCCACCGTCGCATGGGGATGAACGAGGTGGCAGATCAGGCGATCGCGCTGCGCCAGCTGGCTGAGCGTGGCGAGCTGGATCTCGGCAGGGTGGGCGTGGTCGGGGGGAGCTACGGCGGGTTCATGTCGATCATGGCGCTGGCGCTCGAGCCGGATCTCTTCCGGACTGCGGTCGCGGTCGCTCCCGTCAGCGAGTGGACTGGCTACGACACCGCGTACACCGAGCGATACCTGGGGCTTCCGAACGAGAACCCGGATGGTTACCGGGAATCGTCAGCGCTCACGCACGTCGCCAAGGTCTGTGGCGACCTGCTGCTGATCCACGGCACCGTTGACGAGAACGTGCACATGCGTCATTCCGAGCGGCTGGTCGCGGCGTTCCGCGAGGCGGGCACAGAGGTCGAGCTGGTCAGGCTGCCGGAACAACGCCACAAGACGCGTGGCGACGCGATCCGCGTCCGGGAGCAGCGGACGATCGCGCACCTGCTCCACGGGCTCGGGCTGCCGCTCCCGGAAGAGCTGGCCTAGGTCCGGTCAGGCGACCGACGCGTAGAGCAGCTCGTACGTGACGCCGGGGTCGGGAGCGAAGTCCATTCGCGTGGAGCAGCTGCTGCACACGAGCTCCTCGTCGGACTCGTTGATGGTGAAGGCGACCTCATCGGTGCACCAGGGGCAGGAAAGTTGAATGGTCATGTCCGCATCCTGAGCTCGGTGCGTGACACCTTGGCTGTCGCGACCGGCCGGCGACCGGCGAAAGGACTACTTGCGTCCTTGCGCAAGCAGTGACACAATCGCTGGGATGGAAGCCACGCTCAACCCCGATCTCCTGCGCGACCGCGCCGCGGCGATCGCCCGAGCGCTCTCGGACGCCAAGCGGCTGTGCGTCGTCGAACGGCTGGCCGACGGGGAGCGATCGGTGAGCGATCTGTCCCGCGACGTGGGCTGCCAGGTGCCGAACATGAGTCAGCACCTCGCGGTCCTGCGCGCAGCGGGGATCGTGGCCTCTCGACGCGAGGGGAGCACCGTCTTCTATCGGCTCGCGCACCCGCAGGTGCTCGAGGTCTATCGCATGCTTCGACAGGTCGCCAGCTGAGGGCGACCACAGGAAAGGACCACGCAAGACCCATGTCCAACATCCGCGAGGCGACCGACGCCAACTGGGAGCAGATGGTGATCCAGAGCGAGAAGCCGGTCATCGTCGACTTCTGGGCCGCCTGGTGCGGTCCATGCCGGCTCGTCGCACCCGAGATCGAGAAGCTGGCTGAGAAGTACGCCGGCTCGGTCGAAGTGCTGAAGCTCGACGTGGACGCGAATCCGCACACGGCCATGCACTACGGGGTGATGAGCATCCCTACCGTCGCCTTCTTCGCCCCGGGTGAGCCGCCCAAGGCAGCGGTCGGGTTCCGTCCGGCAGAGCAGCTGGAGACCGCGTTCGGGCTCGAGGCCTTCGCCAAGAGCGCCTGACGGGCGATCTCCGCCTATCCTGCCGGGGTCATGCCCCGAGCGACAATCCGCATCGTTTCCCTTGCCGCAACCGCGGCATTGATCCTGCTGGGTCTCGGCCCGGCGGTGCTTCCCGGCAGCGCGATGCTGGCCGCGGATCGCGGCCTGGTGCTCATCGCGCATACGCGCTACGAGGCCCTGCCCGAGCAGCGGCGAGTCCACGTCGCGATCGACACGGTGGCGACCTCGTACACCCCGAACCCCGAGGACGGACTCGCCTACTACCCCAGCGCCACCTTCGCCGTGCAGGCGGGTGCCACGAACATCGTCGCCTCCTCGGGCGGGCAGGGGCTGGCGGTCGCCGTTGACGC
>JBDTMU010000114.1:0-5223 GCA_039934115.1 Chloroflexota bacterium
ATCGGCCTCTATGTCGCCCTCCTCGTGCGCCGGCTGCGCATCGCCCGCGACGCATTGCAGCGCAATGACGTCGACCTTCCTGAATGACCCTGGCCCGGCCGGTCCTGCCCCCGCTGCCGCCGCGTGGCCGTCGATGGGGCCTGCTGGTCGGCGTGGCGGTGGTGGTCGGGGTGATTGCATACCTGGCTTTCAGCAGCGTCGGTAACGCGCTGGTCTATTACCTGACCCCGACCGAGCTGCTGGCCCGCGGCCCGGGAGAGGTGGGCAAGACAGAACGGCTCGGCGGCCTGGTGAAGGTGGGGACGATCTCAGGTGAGGCACCCGACCTGACCTTCATCCTGACCGACGGAACCACGGAGATCTCGGTCCATGCAGCCACGGCTCCGACCCGATCGTTCCGCGAAGGGATCGGGGCCGTCGTCGAGGGAGAGCTACGTGCCGATGGTGTCTTCGAGGCGTCCCAGGTGATCGTCAAGCACGACGAAAACTACGTCGCCCCGTCCCAGGGCGGGCTGCCCACCCAGGGCTTCGACCCCGGCTCGTGATCCCGACCCTGGGGCACCTTGCCGTCGTCATCGGTTTGGCGGCGACCGCCTACGCGGCCGGAGCCTTCATCCTCGGTGGCCGCAGCGGGGATGCAGCGGTGCTGGCCAGCGCACGGCGCGCCGTGTACGCCGCCTTCGGGCTGGTCGCGTTCGCATGCCTGGCCATGGTCCTCTCGCTGCTGACCCACGATTTCAGCGTCCTGTACGTGGCGCGCAACAACGCGACCACCACGCCGCCCTTCTACTCGGTCATCTCGCTGTGGGCGGCGCTGGAGGGGTCGATCCTGTTCTGGACCCTGCTGGCCAGCGGCTGGGCGAGCCTGGTCCTGTATCGGTACCGCGCCCGTCTGCCGGCCCTGATGCCGTGGGTCGGGGCGACCCTCGCGCTCGGGACAGCCTTCTTCTTCGCGGTGATGGCCTGGCCGAGCGACCCGTTCGTGCGGGTGACCCCCATCGGCCTCGAAGGAAACGGACCGAACGCGCTCCTCCAGAACCACCCGTTCATGGGGCTGCATCCGCCGCTCCTGTACCTGGGCTACACCGGCATGGCGATCCCGTTCGCCTTCGGCATGGCGGCCCTCATCACGCGCCGGACCGACGAGGAATGGCTGGCAGTGGTGCGCCGCTGGACGCTGGTGCCCTGGATCTTCCTGACCGCCGGGATCGTGGCCGGTGCGTGGTGGAGCTACGCGGTCCTGGGCTGGGGTGGCTACTGGGCCTGGGACCCGGTCGAGAACGCGGCGCTGCTGCCATGGCTCACCGCCACCGCCTTCATCCACTCCAGCATGGTCGCCGAGCGGCGTGGGACGCTCCGCACGTGGACCCACGCCCTCGTGATCGCGACCTTCGTGCTGACCCTCGTCGGGACCTTCCTGACTCGCTCCGGGGTGGTGAACAGCGTGCATGCCTTCACCACCTCGGGGATCGGGGCGTGGTTCGCCACTGCAATCCTGGTGACGCTTGGCGTTGCCCTGGGCCTGTTGATCTGGCGCCTCCCGGACCTGCGGGACAGGAGACCGCCGGGGGCCGTGGTGAGCCGCGAGTCGGCCTTCCTGTTCAATAACGTGCTCTTCCTGGGGGTCACCTTCGCGGTCCTGTTCGGCACGCTCTATCCGGTCCTGGTCGAGGCTCTGTCAGGAGCAAAGGCCAGCGTGGGGGCGCCCTGGTTCAACCGGGTCAACGCACCGATCTTCGTGGCGCTCCTCTTCCTGACCGGGGTCGGGCCAGCGCTGCCCTGGGGCGGCGCGTCGTGGGCGACCGTGCGGGAGCGCTTCGCCGTTCCGATCCTGTCGGGCGTCGGGGTCGTGGTCGCGGCCTGGGCGCTCGGGGTGCGCGGCGCAGCCCCTCTCGGGATCCTCGGACTGGCGACCTTCGTGCTGGTGGTGATGGGCGACGAGGTGGTGCGCGGCGCGCGTTCGCGCGCGCGGTCCCGTGGCGAGGCCGCCCCCCTGGCCGTGCTCCGGCTGGCGACCCGCAATCGGCGCCGATACGGTGGCTACCTGGCGCACGTCGGCATCTGTGTCATGGCAGTCGCGATCGCCGTCTCCGCCACGCTCGGCAGCGACCGGACCGCGACCCTGGGGGAGGGGGAGAGCCTCTCCATCGGGCCATATACCCTGACCTACGACAAGCTCGTCACCGAGCCGCTCGCCTCGGATCCCCGGGTGATCGAGACGCGCGCCGAGCTGACCCTGGCCGGCCCGCAGTCGGGAGCCATCGCCACCGCCCTGCGTGACTACCCCAATTCGTCGACCGCCATCGCCACACCCGTTGTCCGCACCGGGCTCGGCGAGGACCTGTACGTAACGCTCCTCGGCTACAACCCGGCGACGCGGACGGCAACCCTCCATGTCTTCATCAATCCGCTGGTGATGTGGATCTGGAGCGGCGGCGCGATCGTGGCGCTGGGCGCCCTCTTCGCCATCTGGCCCGATCGCCGCAGGATGGCAGTCGAAGCCGCCGTGGCGGGAGCCTGACCCGATGCGCCTCTCCAGGCTTCGCTGGCTCCTCGTGCCGCTGGTGGTGATGCCGGTCGGCTGGCTGCTCTTCACCGGGCTCGGGCACGACCCGCGGCTCATCCCCTCCCCACTGGTCGGCCAGCCGATGCCTGCCTTCTCGGGGACGACCCTCGAGGGGGACCGCTTCTCGTCAGCCGATCTCGCCGGCAAGCCGGCGATCGTCAATTTCTGGGCCAGCTACTGCATCCCCGCCTGCGTGGATGAGCACCCGGTCCTGCTGGACCTTGCGGCGGGCCATGGCGGGGAGCTGCAGATGGTCGGGGTGCTCGTCAACGACACGCCCGATGGCGCCCGTGGATTCCTGGCTCGCTACGGGCAGGTCAGCTGGCCCAACATGCTCAACGCCGACGGCAACATCACGATCGACTATGGCGTGACCGGCCCGCCGGAGACGTTCTTCGTTGATGCGCGGGGGATCGTGGTCGCGCGCCACGTCGGGCCACTCACCGCGGCCGTGGTGGCGCGGGAGCTCGCCTCGCTGGGGCTCGAGCCATGAGGCGCCTTGCGCTCCCAGTGGCCATTGCCGCGTTGCTCGCGCTCGGCGGGCTGGTCGTCATTGAGCTGATGCGCCCGGCCGCGGAACCCACCCAGGCCGAGCAGGCGCGGCAGATCGCCGGGGAGCTGCGATGCCCGGACTGCCAGGCGCTTTCGGTCGCCGAGTCGCAGACAGCGGCTGCGGCCGCCATTCGACAACAGATCGTCGAACAGCTGGCTGCAGGTCAGACGCCCGAGCAGGTTCGCGCGTATTTCGTGGCCCGCTACGGGGAGTGGATCCTGCTGGCACCAACCTCGCCGTTCGCATGGTGGGTCCCGGCCGCGGCAATCATGGTTGGCGTTGGTGTGTTCGCCTGGTGGTGGCGACGCGACGGAGCGACGGTCGCGCCGGCGCCGGCGGCCCCCACTTCAGGGATGCGCGAGCAGATCCGCGACGAGGCCGAGCGGCTCGATGCCTGACCTCACGCAGTGGGCCCTCTTGGCGGTGATCGGGCTGGCGGTGGCGGCCGCGGTCGCCTGGCCGCTGCTTCGTCCCAGCTGGCGAATGGTCACCTTCGACAAGCGGGCAGAGGCCGAGGCCCGCGCGTTGCGCCACCGGGTGGCACTGGACGCCCTGCTTGACGTTGAGGCGGACCGGCGTGCCGGCTCACTCGATGACGCCTCCTATGAGCGGGAGCGCGCCGAGGCCGAGGCGCGGGCGGCAGAGACGCTCGAGCCCGTCCCGGTCGAAATCTCGCCAGGGGCGGAGGCGCAGCGGCACGGCCGAGGCATGATCGTGGCACTCGGGGCGCTGATTGTGCTCGCCCTGCTGGTCGGCTTTGCCCTCCCTGGCTCGATCGGCCTGGCCCAGCGCACGGTCGTGAACCAGCCCCTCGCCGACGCCATCGCCCAGGAGGCGGACCGCCAGGCCGAGATCCAGCGCCTGCTGGACCTCTTCGCCGCCAACCCCCGTGACGCGCAAGTCGTCTCCGACCTCGCCGATGCCTACCTGGCGGGCGACTCGGCAGGAGATCTGCAGCGAGCCGCGGTCGCGCTCCAGATCCTGCTTGCGCTGCAGCCCGAGGACCACTCGGCCTATCGGCGTCTGATCAATGCCTACCTGGTGACGGCGCACTACGACGACGCGCAGGCGGCGACCGATTCATACGCCACCATCGCCGGTCCCGATGAGCCCGATATCCCCTTCTACCGAGGGGTGATCGCATTCCGCCGCGGCGACAACGCCACGGCGGTGCGGGAGTTCGATCGGTTCCTGAAGCTGGCGCCGGAAGACGGTCGCGCGCCGATGGTTAGCGGACTCCGCGCGGAGGCGGCAGGGGAACTGCCGGGAGCAAGCTCGGCGCCAGGAGGCTAGGCTTCGTCGAGGACCCGGTCGAGGGTGCGCTGGAGGGCGTCAAGCTCGGCCGGTGGGATGCGATCCAGGAAATGCGCTCCCACGCCGCGGAGGTGCGTGGGGGAGGCGCGTCGCAGCCGCTGGTGGCCGGCGTCGGTGAGGGTGGCCCAGGAGCCGCGTCGGTCCGTGGCGCACGAGGTGCGCTCGACCAGTGCATCTGCCTCGAGTCGGTCGACCAGGCGCGTCACGCCGCTGCGCGACAGGACGAGCCGGTCCGCCAGGTCGCTCATGCGCAGCTGGCGGTCATCGGCGCGCGCAAGGAGCAGCAGCACTTCGTACTCGCCGAGGCCGAGCGACTGCTCGGCCTGCAGCTCCCGTTCGAGCTGGCGGCGGATCTGGGCATGCGCGACCAGGAACGAACGCCACGTCTCGAGGCGCGGGTCGCGTGGTCCGGGGATCGTGTGCTGCGTGCTCATGGTTGACCCGACAACTATATCAGGCGCGCCCTGCCCGCGGGAGCTCGACCCAGAAGGTCGAACCCTCGCCCTCGACGCTCCGCACCCCGACCGAGCCTCCATGCGCCTCGGCGATGTGCCGCACGATAGCCAGCCCCAGTCCGGCACTGCCGCCCCCGGTCGCGTCATCCGAAGGCTGGGCCCGAGAGCGGTCGACCTTGTAGAAGCGCTCGAAGATGCGTTGCTGGTGTGCCTCCGAGATCCCGATCCCCTCGTCGCTGACGGTGAAGCGCACTCTGTCCGCGGACGGCTCCCAGCCCAGCCGCACCTCGCCCCCCGGCCGGTTGTACTTGACCGCGTTGTGGGCAAGGTTGAGG
>JBDTMU010000115.1:0-5167 GCA_039934115.1 Chloroflexota bacterium
CTCGCCGCCTAAATAGCGACGAGCGCCGACACGGCCCTCTCTCGCCGGGCCGTGAAGGCGTCATTTGGCGAGATGCGGCGCCGCCGACTCCGGTGAGTGGCGTCAAAGGGCCGAGAGGTCAGCCGGATAGCGAGCGGAGCACCCCGCCGGTTGGGGGCCCGCAGGCGAAGCTCGAAATAGGCCGGAAATATCTGTAGTACGTTCCCGGCGACTCGGTTCTGGACGGGGAGTTCGATTCTCCCCCATCTCCACCAACCCATTTTCATAAGCCCGATCGGCCTATGAAGCCGCCCCTGCCTGTGCTAAGGTCGCGGCCAAGCGGCACGCCCAGCGCGCTCCACGCATCGTCGCCGCGATGACATAGGGAGGCGTTTGATTCAGATGGACTTCTCCAAGCTCAACTCGAACGAGAAGCTGGCGGTCTACGGTGCAGTCGCGGCCATCGTCGGCGCGCTGCTGAGCTTCGGCGGCGGGGGGACGTTCACCCTGCTGACCGGCGTGGCGATGCTCATCATCATCTTCCTGCCGCAGTTCTCACCGAGCACCACGCTCCCCGGCTCGAAGGGTAGCCTGATGCTGATCGTGGGTGGGATCGCCGGAATCGCAGCGCTCCTGTCGCTGCTCGCGATCCTCACCGTCCTTGGTGCGTTCGCCCTGTACGGCGGCCTGTGGTTCGTCGGCCTCCTGCTCAGCACCGCCGGCGGCCTGCTGATGGGCTGGGCCAGCTGGAAGGAGTTCCAGGCGGAGGGCGGCAAGTTCAACCTCGGCACGGCGAGCAGCGCCCCTCCCGCACCGCCGGCTCCCCCAGCGGCGCCGCCTGCCCCGTCAGCCCCCCCCGCCGAGCCAATGTCGCGGCCAATGGCCGAGCCCATGTCGCCGCCGGCCGAGCCAACGTCGGGTTCGATGGACGAGCCGATGCGCCCAATGGGTGGTGAGAACGACCCAGAGGACAGACCGCCGACCTAGGCGCCGGCCGCCATCTCCCGGGCCTTCATCGACAGGAGCTCGACCGGGTCGATTGCGTCGTCCCGGGGTGATCTGGCGGCCTCCAGCTTCTCGGCCACGGCATCGCCGGCAAGGCCGTCATCGATGGCGTCCATCGCCTCGCCCAGCAGCGCCCGCCTCCCCGGGTCCGCCTCTCCAGGTACGAGGTGGCTGACCAGGGCGGACAGATCCGACTGCGTTGCCTCAAGGTCCGGGGGTGGCTCTCTGAGTGCCCCCGCGAAGTGGGCGATGGCGAGCGCCAGGGTCAGATCCGGGTCGGCGGGTGCGTCAAGCACACCGTCGGCTGTCCCTACGACGATGCGAGGGGCGCCCGCCCGGTAGCCGAAGCCGATCCACGGACCGTCGGTCTCGAGGCGGCCGACAGCGCGAGTGGCCTCCAGCGGCGCCGTTGCGCGCTCCATGACGATCGGTCCGGCTATTCGACCTTGGTTGCAGGCAGGATCACGATGCGCCGGTTCGGCTCGACACCCACGCTCTGGGTGCGGACCTTGTCATTCTCGACCAGCGCCATGTGCACGATCCGGCGCTCGATCGCAGGCATCGGCTCCAGCTGGATGATCTTGCCGGTCTGCAGGACCCGCTTTGCCGCCCGATCGGCCACGTCGCGAAGCTGTTCCTCGCGGCGTCCGCGGTAGTTCTCGACATCCACCGCGATGCGGTGATACTCCCCTTCCTTCTTGGCCACGATCAGGTTGACGATGTGCTGCAGGCTGGCCAGCTTCTCGCCACGCCTTCCGATCAGCACGCCCAGGTCCGATCCACGGACATTGAGACGCGCGGTCTCACCACCGGTCGCCACCTCGACCGTGCCCGGCACCTCCATCAGGCGCAGCAGCTCCTCGAGCACGCCCTTCGCCTCCTCCAATGTGCCGCGCTCCTTCTCGGTCAGCTCCTCGAGCGGCTTGCCCGGGATGAACGGCGCGGGCTCACGTGGGGCCCTGTCCTCGCGAGGCTCGCGAGGGGGACGGTCGCGGAATGGGCGATCGCCGCGGCCGCCGCGCGCATCGCGGTCCGAGCGCCCACGCCCGCCGCGGGATCGGCCGCCTGCACCGCGGCCGCCTGCGTCCCGTCGCGGAGGGGCTTCGGCGCCTCCGAGGTCGGCGACCTGGTCGCTCATCGGCTCGCTCTCGTCAACCGGCGCCACGGAGGCGGCCGGGATTGATTCACGTGCGGGCGCCATCGGCTCCGCGGGCTCGGGAGACGTGTCGCGCACGGTCTCGGCAGCCGCGACCGCGGACTTGGGCGCGGCCAGGATGCGTGCCTCCTCGCCTCCCACGCCAAGGATGCCGCGGCTCCCCTGGGACAGGATCTCGATGTCGAGCTCGGCGAGCTCCGCGCTGTATTCCTTCATCGCGGTGCGGATCGCCTCTTCCACGTTCTTGCCGGTGAACTCTCGGAATGTCATCGCTTTCGTCCTCGGCGTCTCTTCTTGGTTGGGCGGGACGCGGGGCGGCTGGTGCCCCCCGGCGTGCCGGCGGCTCGTTGGTTCGGCGCCGCGGTGTCACCCCCTGGCTCTGGGGATGAGTCGCGGCGCACGGGTCGGCTGACGACCCCGGTCTCCGGCGCCGGTGCGAAGCCGGGCTGCCAGCCGAAGAGCGGGAAGAGATTGCCCCAGCGCATGATCCGGAACTGCTGGACGACCAGGTACGCGGTGTAGACGATCCAGTACAGGATCAGGCCGCTGGGGAAGAGGCCGCCCCACCAGATCGTCAGCAGCGGAAACAGGTAGGTCATGGTGTTGGTGGTCGACGAGGTGGGGTCGTCGGGATTCGGCTTGGGGCTCGTCATGCGGACCTGGACGAACTGGAGCAACGCAGCCACGACAGCGAGCGCTGAGATGGTGAAGCCGATGCCGGGGATGAGGACCCCGAACTTGTTGTCGATCTGCGCCAGGTCCAGGTTCAGCAGCCACGAGACGTGGGTGTTGATCGGCTCTGCCAGCTTGAGCGGGTCGATCAGCTGACAGTTCAGTGGCAGGAAGTGGGTGAAGTTGGCGACCTCAAACTGCGGTAGATTGCAGGAAGCCCCGCTGCCGACCACCGGCGCAGCGAACTGCACCTGCGTGATCTGACCGGCCGCGTCCTTGACGTCCTGAAGCTTGACGATGCCGGGCAGCGCCGCCTGCAGCTGTGTGAAGGTGTCCGAAGCGGCGTCTTTGACCGAGAGGGTGACCACGTTCGAGGCGCGGATCAGCGCCTGGTAGAGGGCGAACAGGAGCGGCAGCTGGAGCACCACCGGCAGGCAGCCCGCGGCAGGGTTGACGCCGTGCTCCCGGTAGAGCGCCTGCGTCTCCTCGGCGATCTTGGTCCGGTTCCCCTTGTGCTTGCGGTTCACCTCGCGGATGAGGGGCGCCATCCGCTGCATCTCCTTCTGCGACTGGATCTGTCGCACGAAGAGGGGGGCAAGCAGCGTCCGGATGACGATCGTGAAGACGATGATCGCGAGCGCGAAGTCGCTGAAGATGATCCGATACGAGGCGATCAGCAGGTTGAAGAGCGGCAGGAAGAAGACATCCCACGGCGGCGTGAAGTGTTCGATCCCCAGGAACCCGGCGCCGATGAGTGTCAAGGTCTGGTGCTCTCTCTAGCGGACGGGGTCATAGCCACCTGGATGCATGGGGTGACAGCGGCCGATTCGCCGGACTCCCATCCAGGACCCCCGCAGCAGGCCGTAGCGCTCGATCGCCTGGTAGGTGTATTGCGAGCAGCTCGGCGTATAGCGGCAGCTGGGCGGCAGCCAGGCGAAGAGCCGCTGGTACGCAATGATCAGCCCGAGTCCGATCTTCCTCATCCACCGATTCCGGATCGCTCGAGGAGCGATCGCAGTGCCTCTCGCAGCTCCGAGTAGCTCGCTGTCCCCGCCTCCGATCGCGCGATCAGCAACAGGTCCAGGCCCCCTTCCGTGGCGTTCAGCTGCTCACGGAGCAGGTCGCGCAGCCGACGCCTCACCCGATTGCGCTGGACCGCGCCGCCGAGCGATCGCGGAGTGCTCAGCCCAATCCTCGTCCTCGACCCCGAGGTCCGCATCGATCGCAGGACCAGGAGCCGACTGGAGCGAACCGTCCCGTGGCGACCGATCGCGTCGAAGTCCGCCTTGCGCCGAAGCATCTCAAGGGGCGGCACCTCGGGTCCTCGTCGCCGTCAGGCGCTGAGCTTCTCTCGCCCCTTCGCCCGGCGACGGGCAAGCACGCGGCGACCACCCTTCGAAGCCATGCGAGCGCGGAAGCCGTGTTCCCGCTTCCGGGCGCGCTTCTTGGGCTGGTAGGTCCTCTTCATGAGTGCGTGCCTGTCCTCGTTCAGCGGCGGCGATCTGGGTCGATAACACAAGAATGGCTGGCGTCTTCGCCAGCCTCACGCGATGGCCCTGTGCTGCGGCCCGTCTCGCTCTGCCCGGCGATTCTAGCGACGCGCCGAGCGGGGTGTCAAACCTCCAACCCGCTCCGACGGCAACTTGAACGAATCCATTGCCGGTCCCGAAAGGGTGCTGCTACACTACCGCGACCCCCGAGGCCCGACGCCCATCTGACCGGGTCCCGTGCGCCCCGAGGGAGGACCTCGACCGGTGCCGGAACGCCGCGGCTAGATCGATTTGGAGTTGTGCTATCGATGGATGCGAAGCAGGTTTGGCGTGCCGTCCTCGGTGAGCTGCAGGTCTCGCTCTCGCCGGCCAACTTTGAGACCTGGCTCAAGGACACGTCGCTCGTCGACCTCGACGAGAACCGCTATCGCATCGCAGCCCCGAACGGCTTTGCCCGCGACTGGCTCGACAACCGATACCGCACCCTGATCAGCCAGACCCTCGCCCGAGTGGTGGGCGGATCGGTCCAGGTCGAGTTCGTGGTGGCCGATGCCCCCGGCCCGGTGCCGGCTCAGTCCGACGACGAGGCGCTTCCTCTGCCCCCAGCCTCTGCCGGTGGCAACACCGTCAACCTGAATGGGCGCTACGCCTTCAGCAACTTCATCGTGGGCAGCGCCAACCGCCTGGCACACGCGGCTGCTCTCTCTGTCGCCGAGCGGCCCGGCCACGCCTACAACCCGCTCTTCCTGTACGGCGGGGTGGGGCTGGGCAAGACCCACCTGATGCACGCCATCGGCAACGCGGTCTCGATCAAGTTCCCGCGCAAGCGGATCCTGTACGCGACCAGCGAGAAGTTCACCAACGA
>JBDTMU010000116.1:0-5133 GCA_039934115.1 Chloroflexota bacterium
GTCGGCGTAGTACTCGTAGATCGCCGCGGCGAAGTCGGCCTCGCCGAGCGCCTGCGCGATCGGCTTGCCCATCTCGCGCACGATGAGCTTCGCCAGCTCCTGGCGGCGCTCGGTGTGCAGTTCGCTGACGCGGCGGATGAGGGCCGCGCGCTCCTCGACCGTGGTCGACTTCGACCAGGTGCGGTGCGCTTCGTCGGCTGCCGCGATCGCGGCCTCGAGCTCGGCGTCGGTGATGGTGTCGTAGGTCTTGACCGTCTCGCCCGTGGCGGGGTTGGTCACGGCATAGCTCATCGTGTCGGTCTCCTTGTCAGTGCGCCACGCCAGAGCCGGTCTGCCGCGGTGCAGCCCTCCGGGAGGCGGGTTGGTGGGCTGGGCCGATTCTACTCGCGGGTCCGGAGCGGGCGGAAGCCCCCATCGGCTGCGCGCGCCATCACGAAGAGGAGGTCGGCCAGCCGATTCAGGTAGGGCACGACCTGCGAGTCCGGGAGGCCACCCTGCGCGGCCAGCGCGACTGCACGGCGCTCCGCTCGGCGCACCGTGGTCCGCGCCAGGTCAACCGCCGCGCCAGCGAGGCTCTCCCCGGGGATCACGAACTCGACCGGCATCGGGTGCTTCGCCTCGAGCGCGTCGATCTCGTGCTCCAGGGCCGTCGTCATCTCGGCCGTCACCCTGGTCACGCCCTTGGTGAGCTTCTGTCGCTTCTCGACGTGCGTCGCCAGCTCGGCGCCGACCACGAACAGCTCGCGCTGGAGCCGGACGATGAGCTCCGAGAGCGCGCCCTCGCCCAGGGCCGCGCGGGCGAGGCCGAGCGCGGAGACCGCTTCATCGGTGGTGCCGTAGGCGTCCGTTCGCAGGTCCGCCTTGCTGACGCGTGCACCACCGAACAGGAGCCCGGTGGTGCCGGTGTCGCCCTTGCGGGTGTAGATGCGCATCGGGGAGATGCTAGCGCCGCCGCAGTTGGGCGCCACGCGTAATCCTCATATGACTACATCGGCGCGCGAGGTGCTCTGGACGCATGCGCTGAATCGCTGAAATGACTGGCGCGATGCATGGGGCGGCGCAAACAGCGCTCCTAGTCGCTCGAACGCGCCGATGTAGTCCCTATGCGACTAGCGCCCGAGGTAGTGCGCGGCTCCCACTAGCACCCATGGTGCTACTACAGCGCGTCGATTGAGCTCGCGGTGACGGGTGAGCACCTCACGTGCTGAGACGACGCCCGGCGGGCGTCTTCGGGGCTGATTACGGGGCTTCGCGTGTCGTATCAACACCATGCGTCCTAGCGGGCCGAGCCGTGTCCTAGAAGAGGCCGGGCGGTGGCTCCCAGCGGTCGGCCAGCAGGGTGACCTTGACGGGCGGCCCGACGACCTCCTCGGTCTTTTGCTTGACGGTCTGGATCAGCTCACCCGCCCATGGGCAGAAGGGGGTGGTGAGGATCATCTTGATCTCGGTGGGGGCGCCGTCGACGCCGATCTCCACGTTCTTGATCAGGTCGAGGTCCACGATGCTCATCCCGATCTCCGGATCGTGGATGTCGTAGAGCGCGGTCATCACCTCGTCCACCTTGGCGAGGTTCGAGTCAATCGTCATTGCCGACTAGTCTAGCAAGGATTGAGACGAAACCCTGACGCGAGCCCTCAGACGAGGCGAGTGAAGAAGGTCGGGCGAGCGGCTGGGACCGTGGGACGGACGCGGGTGTAGCCCTCGTACACGACCCCGTCGCGGTCGAGCGCGGCGCGGAGCTCGGCGATCTCCTCGGCGACATCGGTCTGGCTGACGTGGCAGGCCAGGGCGGCCAGCTTGCGGCCGGCGACCTCGGTGATCTCGATCCGGTGGCTGGCTGCCCCCTCCTCCGGGGAGAGGTCGTACCGACGCTGGCCAGGGCCAAAGACAGGGGCCACGACGTACACCGCGTGGGGGGCGATCCCCGACTCGGCCAGGCGCTCGACTGCCCAACGGGTGGCGGCGCCGACCACCACGTGATCGGCGTCGTTGGTGACGCCGTGGGCGCCGAAGGTGATCACGGCGTCAGGCCGCCGGTCGGCAAGCCACAGGGCGATCTCGTCGACGAGGGTCGAGAACGGAACCTCGGAGAGCCGGCCGTCGGGGTGGTCGACCACGGTGACCTCGTCCATCCCGATCTTGGCGGCCGCGCAGCGCATCTCCTCCTCGCGTGTATCGGCCAGGTCGAGGTCCGGCGATCGTTCGGGGTTGCCGGCTTCGCCGCGGGTGAGAAGCAGCAGCCGCACCGTCCGTCCGGCATCGTGCGCCAACGCCAGGGCGCCGGCGGCGGTGAAGCTCTCGTCGTCGGGATGCGCGAAGACGGCCGCCAGGCCGCCGATCGGCTCGCGCTGACGATCGGTCACCGATCCTCCTCGTCTTCGTCGCTCAGATTTCGCCAGCCGCGCGTCGCAACGGCGACCCGCATGGTACGCAGCACGGCAACCTTGGCGCTGGCCACCTCGGCGATGAAGCGGGCCGTGCCCGCCTCGTCCAGGTCGGAGCCTGATGGAGCCGAGTCGCGGCCGACGTTCAGCCAGGCCAGGTGGTATCGGTCCATCCGGCCCCACACGCGTTCGAGCAGCTCGTCGGAGTTGAGCAGCCAGGCGCGGAAGAGGTCCCAGTGCGGGGTTGCGACGAGGGCGTCGCCGTCGGCGATCAGCTGATCGGTCTGTTCGAGGAACCGACGGCGGGACATTGCCGTGCGCCTGGAGGTCGGGCTGGCCACGGTCCGAGGATACGGCAGCAGGAGCACCTGCGCCCCGTTCGTACTATTGCCGCCGGGGAGGCGGGCCTCGGACACTCGGCGGTGCACGGCCGCACCGCGGGATGCCCTTGAACCGATCACCAGGCACGACCATCGCGCGCACAGGAGGCCGCCTCGCGGCGGTACTCCTGCCGCTGGCTGTCCTCGCGCTCCTGCGGGCGTTCCCCTCCCTGGATACACCGACACCTTCGTCGGTCGCGTTGGCGGTGGCCGCCAGCGCAGCCATCGTCGCCGGAGCCGCGTTCCTGGTGGCGGTGGCGGCTGCCCTCGAAAGGGGTCGAATCCGTGACCTCGCCGATCTCGCCGGCCTGGGGATCCTCGCGACCTCCTTCACCGTCGTCGCCTTCGACGCAGCCGGAACCCTTGGCCTGGCCATTGGCGTGATCTCAGCGGCCGTGGCCTTCAACGCCGGGGGGGTGCTGCGGCACCGGGCCGTGGGCACCCGTTGGGGACGCATCGTCGCCCTGGTCATCGCCCTTGTCCTGGTCGAAGCAAGCCTGGCGGCCATTCTCACGGCTGCAGGCTGGTCGATCCCCGAACGCACCGCGACCTTCTTCCTGGCCGGCGGAGCGCTATTGATGGCGGCGGCCGCATCGGGCAGCCTGGACGACGCAGCGCGAGCCACCGCGCTCGGCATCGCGGCGTCATCCGCGGGTGCCATCGCGATCGCGGCTCCATCCGGCGCTGAGAGCCTGGTCGGTCCCTCCGGCATGGGCCTGGCTGCCCTGCTGATCGGCTCGCGGCTGGCGGCTGATCGCCGGCGACGCCCGGCACTGGCCGAATCGGCGAGGGCCCTTCCCGAGCTTCCCGCTCCTCACGAGAGCCCGCCCGAGTACGACGAGCTCGCCCGCCTGACGCGCGAGCTGCGGGCGACGCTGGACGACCTGGTCGCCGCGCGTCACCTGATCGAGCTGCAGCGGATCGAGATCGACCGGGCCACCAGCACCGATGCGCTGACCGGCCTTCCAAGCCGCTGGTCGACTCTTGACCGGTTGCGAACCGAGGCGGCTGAAGCCCGCCGCTACGCGCACCCCGTCGCCGCGGTGCTGATCGACATTGACCAGTTCGCAGAACTCAACCACGAGCATGGCCTGGACGCCGGCGACGAGATGCTTCGCAGGATTGCGCTTCGCCTGCGGGTGCGGATGCGCGAGGCTGATGCTGTGGGTCGCATCGGCGGCGATGCCTTCCTGGCGATCCTGCCGCACACCGACGAGGTTGGCGCCACGACGTTCGCTCGGGCAGTCCTGGATCGGGTGCTCGAGCGCCGGATCATGACCGAGGGCGGCGAGGTGACGGTCAGCCTCTCGATCGGGATCGCGCTGATGCGCCCGGGCATGGCGCTGACCGGCGACGAGTTCCTGGCCGCGGCAGAGGAGGCGCTTGCGTCCGCGCAGGCGGCCGGTGGCAACCGGATCGCCTTCGATCGGCTCCACGGGCTGGCCCGTCTGGATGAACCTGAACCAGCCCCAGAGAGCTCCATCGGCAATGTCGCCGAGGGGACTGCATGACCAGGTCGCGCTGGCTGGGCGTACTCCTGATCGTCCTCGGCCTCGCCGTGCTGCTGGTCGCTCCGCAGGCTCAGTCCTGCGTCACTGACTTCCACCACACCGCCTGCCAGGCGAGCGGCACAATCCTCCTCAAGGTCGTCGGTCTGGGCCTGGTAGCTGCGGCCGCAGCCATCCTGGCGCTGCAGGGCACGCCAACTGGCGGATCAGGCGACAGCACAAGATAGCGGGTCCCGAGTTGTCCACACCGCTACAGGTTGTGGATAAGCGCCTCCCGAGCGGCCCCAGGCGGTGGTATCCTCGCCGTCCCATGCCGACCACCTCTGACGTCTCCGCCAAGCTGATCTTCCCGACCAAGGAGATCGTGGAGGAGTACTACCTCCCGATCATCTACACCGCCTGCCGGACCTGCTACTCAGAGCAGCTCCCCGACCAGATCTGGGACAAGGCGGTGAGCCGCGGGGTCGCCGACGAGAAGCAGCAGGCGCTCGTCCGCAAGGTGATGGAGTCGGGGCACGGTTCGACCATCGAGCACGTCAACTTCACCTTCGCCATCTCGGGAGTGACCCGGACGCTCTCCCATCAGCTGGTGCGCCATCGGGCCGGGACGGCCTTCGACCAGCAGTCGCAGCGCTACGTGTCATTCAAGGCGCGGGACAACTACACCATCCCGGACTCGATCGCCAAGGGCGACCTGCCGGACGACCTCGCCGGCCAGTTCCAGTCCGCCGTGGACTCCAACCTCGAACTGTATGGGCAGCTGCTCCAGGCCGAGGTGCCGGCCGAGGACGCGCGCTTCATCTTCCCCAACGCCATGCAGACCAACCTGATCATGACCGTCAACCTGCGGCAGCTGATCCA
>JBDTMU010000117.1:0-5069 GCA_039934115.1 Chloroflexota bacterium
GCCGATGGACACCAACGTCCTCTACTACGGCGACAACCTCGACATCCTGCGTCGCTACCTGCCCGATGCCGGCGTCGACCTGGTCTACCTCGACCCGCCCTTCAACTCCAATCGCGACGACAACGTCATCTTCCGCGACGAGTCGGGCAATGCCACCGATGCCCAGCTGCTGGCCTTCGAGGACACCTGGCACTGGGGTCCATCGGCCGAGGCGACCTACGCCTACCTGCCCAACACCGCCCGCCACGAAGGCCGCGTGCCGGACAAGGTCAGCACCATCAGGCGCCGATGAACTGGCCGCTAGCGCCAGATCTGGATGGGCCGATCCCCAATCGAATTGCGTGGGTTGCTCAGGGACCGATACCGCCTCAGCTCGACTGAAACGATCTGCAGTTCAGGCTGCGACGAAGGAATCCAGCACGTCGGCGGTCCATTATCTGACCCCGACCGATGACCATCGCCGCCAGGGCCAGCGGATGCTCGAGCTGGGAATCTTCAAGTCGGTCAATGACGAGGTAGGCGAGATCATCGTGGCCGACGTAAACGCCGCGGTCATCCGCGCCCTCGTCGACCCCGCCAGATCCGAGCTGGAGCACCTGATCACCGGGGCCTGAGGCTCCCGCTCACTCGCGCCGGGGTAGAGGCTTGCCGCGCTCGGTGGCCGCGTTGGTCATCACGCCCCGTCGGGATGCTCAACCGGTAGGTAGATGAGTACCACGCGGTTGTCGGGTCGCAGGCTAACGGCCAAAGCCTCACGCACGCGGGCGGCATCGACCGACACATATCGGCTGACCTCTTTGTTGATCCGTTCCGGCTCGTCGAACAGACAGGCATACATCGACAGCCGATCCGCTCGTTCGCCGACCCGCTGGAGACTCGACTCTACGCCGGCGGCATGCAGGTTGCGGACGCGCTCCAGCTCGTCGTCGGTCGGACCCTGGGCAGTCAGGCGATCGACCTCGGTCCACATCGCTGTCTCCAGCACCTCGTGCCCGACCTCGGGGCGTGCCGTGACCGATAACGCAAAGACAGCGGCACCGCCGATTTCCGGAAAGGCGAAGGTGGACACGTCCTGGGCGAGCTGCTGCTCGCGGACCAACGCTCGATATAGGCGCGACGCCCGGCCGGTCCCGAGCAGGTCCATCGCGACCTCCAACGCTTCGAAGTCGGCGGACCCGAAGGCTGGCGTCCGGCACGCGATGTAGAGACGCGGCAATGGCACCCGATCGAGAACGATCTCGCGCATCTTGGCGCCAACCCTCGTCTGGATGAGTGTCGACGGTGCAGGCGCGACCGCGGGATTGGCGGGGAGCGGTCCGAAGTACTTCTCGATCAACCCGAGCGCCGTGGGCGGATCGAAGTCGCCGGCGATCGTCAGGACCGCGTTGTTTGGGGCGTAGTGAGCAGCGAAGAAGTCGCTCACGTCCGCAAGCGATGCCCTGTCTAGATCCTCCATCGAGCCGAGGATGGGATGCTGGTATGGGTGCCCTTCGGGAAAGAGGAGTGTCTGCAGCTTCTCGTCCCACGACCCGTATGGCTGGTTGTCGACGTTCCTTCGCCGCTCGTTCTTGACCACCTCACGCTGGTTGTCGAGCTTTTTCTGCGTCATTGCCGGGAGCAAGCTCGCGAGTCGATCCGATTCCAGCCAGAGCGCCAGCTCCAGCTCGTGGCTGGGCAGCCGTTCGAAGTAGTTGGTGCGGTCCCATGAGGTGGTGGCATTTGCCTTTCCCCCGGACGCTTCGATCAGCGAGGAATGCTCGCCCTTGCTGACGTTGGTCGACCCTTGGAACATCATGTGCTCGAAGAGGTGCGCGAAGCCAGTCTTGCCGGACTTCTCGTGACCGCTACCGACGGAGTACCGCAGGTTCACGGCCACGATCGGTGAGCGATTGTCGTGCGACAGGGTGATGCGCAGGCCGTTGTTCAACTGATGGCGATCGATTGCGATGTCGGGCAAGTCAACGGCCCTCTGGGGTCTACGGCGCCGTTTGCAGCATCTCAGTACGTCGTGCTTGCGTGCGTTGTGCTGAGACGCGCCACGGAGCGCCGGCATGCTGCAAGGTTCGTTGGACGTGAGCGCGAGCTTACGCTCGTCCGAGAAGCGTGGGAGCGGGTTGCAAACCGAGAAGCGTTGCGAGCTGGTCACCATCGCGCACGCTGATAAGGCGGTATGCGGGAACAGGCTCAGCCTTGCCCTTCAGCTCGAGTGCCTGGACTGGCCCGACCTCAGCGGCATCGCCGACGAGTGCGAGCGTCGGCTGCCCGATGAGCACCTCGCCCGGCTCCGCGGCCGCTTCCAGCCGCGCCGCGACGTTGACCGCATCGCCGGTTGCCAGCCGCTCGGCCGTCCCTGTCACAACTTCGCCGGTCATGACCCCGATCCGCCCCTGGAGCCCGAGCTCGGGAATGGCATCGCGCATCTCGATTGCCGCCCTTACGGCGCGCAGCGCGTCATCCTCGTGCAGCAGCGGGACCCCGAAGACGGCCATAACGGCGTCGCCGATGAACTTCTCGACGCTGCCGCCGTGCCGCTCGACGATGGCCTGCATCCGCTCGAACTAACGGGCGAGGAGCGCACGCAGACGCTCGGGATCGAGCGTCTCGCCGAGAGCGGTCGATCCGGTCAAGTCGCAGAACAGGACCATGACCGTCTTGCGCTGCTCGCGGGAGGGTGCCGGAGCAGCCAGCTCCGCGCCGCACTGGGGGCAGAACTTGAACGCCCCCTCCGACCTGAAGCCGCAGTTCGCGCAGGCTGGCACCCGGCCAGTCTATGCCGTCGCGCCCTTCGTTCCTAGGCCGCCACGAAGTCCGCCCTGGCGTCGGCCCAATGCGTCCGGAGGCGGCTCCAATCTTCACTTTCGTTGGTTCAGCCATTACCCTCATGCTCCCAGCCATATGTGGGAGCGGCTTTTGGCGATCTGCTCGAACTGCGGAACAGAGAACGAGGCGCAGCGCAAGTTCTGTACCGAGTGCGCAACGCCACTGACCGCCCGATGCTCAAATTGCGGCACGGCCAACCCACCGGCCGCCAAATTCTGTGGCGAGTGCGCCCAGCCACTTTCGGCGGTGGCTCCAGCGCAGGACCAAAGCTCGGCTCCCGTCGCTGAGCGCCGGTTGGTCAGCGTCCTCTTCGCAGACCTCGTCGGCTTTACCCCCTTTGCCGAGGCGCGAGATGCGGAAGATGTGCGCGAGACGCTCACCCGCTACTTCGACCTCGCCTCTGAGGTGATGACCCGCTACGGAGGGACCGTCGAGAAGTTCATTGGTGATGCGGTCATGGCCGTGTGGGGCACGCCGGTCGCGCATGAGGACGACGCAGAACGGGCCGTCCGGGCGGCTCTCGAGCTGGTCGACGCCGTGCGCAGCCTCGGTCCCACCATCCAGGCGCGCGCCGGCGTACTGACCGGCGAAGCCGCAACAACGCTCGGCGCCACGAACCAGGGCATGGTCGCCGGCGACCTCGTCAACACCGCCGCACGCCTGCAATCGGTGGCACCCCCTGGCGTCGTCCTCGTCGGCGAGGCGACGCGGCGCGCAGCAAGCCAGGCGATTGCATTCGAAGAAGCAGGCGAGCAGACCCTGAAGGGCAAGGCCAGCCCGGTCCCAGCGTGGCGGGCTCTGCGCGTGGTCTCGGAGCGCGGGGGCCGCAACCGCAGCGAGGCGCTCGAGGCGCCCTTCGTTGGCCGCGACGAGGAATTTCGACTGCTCAAGGACCTGTTCCATACGACAGGTCGCGAGCAGCGGACCCGACTGGTCTCGATCATCGGGCCGGCGGGGATCGGGAAGAGCCGCTTGGCCTGGGAATTCCTCAAGTACCTCGACGGGCTCGTCGAGAACGTCTGGTGGCATCACGGCCGGAGCCCCGCTTACGGTGAGGGGATCACCTTCTGGGCCCTGGGAGAGATGGTGCGCGCCCGGTGCGGCCTGGCAGAGGCCGACGCTGAGGCCACGACACGGGCCAAGGTGGGAGAGGTCCTGGCGCAACACGTCCCCGACCCTGCTGAGCGGCGCTGGATCGAGCCGGCTCTCCTCACGCTATTGGGGATCGGATCAGATGCCGGCTCCGAGCAGCTCTTTGCCGCCTGGCGCACCTTCTTCGAGCGCCTGAGCGGCTCCGGCAGTGTGGTGCTCGCGTTCGAGGATCTGCACTGGGCCGACAGCGGCACGCTGGATTTCGTCGACCACCTGCTGGAATGGAGCAAGAGCCACCCGATCTTCGTCGTCACCCTGGCCCGGCCCGAGCTGATCGAAAAGCGTCCGGACTGGGGGGCCGGCAAGCGCAACTTCGCCTCGGTCTACCTGGAGCCCCTGCCCGAGGCGGCCATGCGCTCTCTTCTTGACGGGCTGGTGCCGGGCCTCCCCGAGCAGACGACCCGCGCGATCGTCACGCGTGCCGACGGCATGCCGCTGTACGCCATCGAGACGATCCGCATGCTCGTCGCCGATGGCCGCATCAAGGAAGAGGGGGGCGTATACGTCCCCGTCGGCGACCTTACGGCGCTCGCGGTCCCCGAAACGTTGACAGCGCTGATTGCATCGCGCCTGGACGGCCTGGATCCGGCCGATCGCAGCCTGCTCCAGGATGCCGCCGTCCTCGGTCAGAGCTTCACCCTTGAGGCGCTGTCCGCCGTCAGTGGGCTGGACATCGTCAACCTCGAACCTCGCCTGCGTGGCCTGGTGAGGCGCGAGCTGCTGAGCATCGAGGCCGATCCCCGGTCGCCCGAGCGGGGCCAGTACGCCTTCCTGCAGGCGCTGATCCGAGAGGTCGCCTACAACACATTCGCCAAGAAGGATCGGAAAGCGCGCCACCTTGCTGCGGCCCGTTTCTTCGAGCAGCTCGGATCGGAGGAGCTGGCCGGGGCCCTGGCTGGCCACTACCTGGCCGCACATGCGAATGCGCCGGAAGGATCCGAGGCCGATGCACTGGCCGCGCAGGCCCGCTTGGCGCTCAAGGGTGCTGCCGAGCGCGCGGCGTCCCTGGGAGCTCACGATCAGGCGGTCGCCTTCCTGGAGCAGGCACTCAGCGTCACCACCGATCCAGCCGACGAGGCTGAGCTCCTGGAGCGCGC
>JBDTMU010000118.1:0-5044 GCA_039934115.1 Chloroflexota bacterium
CGAAGAAGGTGAGCAGCTCCGCCTGGTTCGTGCAGCGCACCGGCCCGACCAGGCGGGAGACGGCGTCCTCCAGGCGGAGGGTCAAGCCGGCCTCGGTTGCGAGCTCCACGGCGGTCTGCGGGCGCATCGAGCCGTCGAGATGCAGGTGCAGCTCCGCCTTCGGCAGCATCCTCATGCGATCGAGGTCCACCGGCAGATGATAGGTGCCGATCGCCGGCGCCGAGCGGTGATCGTCATCGGCCTGGGGCTGGCGGTCGGGATCGGCTTCGGCCTGCGCTCCGCGGATCCGGCTCCTGCCGACCCGCCCGGCGCAGCGGCTCGCGCAGGGCTGATGACCGCCGCCGCCAATGCCGCCGACACGGCCCTGGCGCGCCTCGCCGTCGAGCTCGAGCGTGCCCGGGAGCACGCGCGACGCGGCACGGCGCTGACCGCCTCCGGCGCGGCGCCAGCACCCGAGCTGACCTCCGCGGCCGAGATCCTTGCCGGCGCGAGCGATGAGGCCGAGGCGGCCCGGCGGGGGCTGCTGGTGCTGGCCGGAATCGCCGCTGCGATTGAACCCGCGGCGACCGTCCCTGCCCTCTCATACGGTGGGACCGAGCTGGAGCTGATCGCCGCCCAGCTGCGATCCAGCGCCGACGCGGCGACCCTCTTCGTGGAACGACGCCACGCCACCCAGGCCGTCGTGGACGCCCTGGCGGCGGCCCTGGCGGCGCTCGACAGGGACGATCCTTCGGCTGCGCTCGGTCGCCTTGCGGAAGCCGATGCGCCGTTGGCGCTCCTCGAGGCCTGGGAGCAGCGGCCTCCGCTGCTGCGCTACTGGATGATGATCAGCGCCGACCTCGTCGACGCCGCTGGGGACATCGCAACGGCGACGCTCGGCGACGATCCCGTGGCGTTGAAGGCTGCGGCCGACCGTTACGCGAAGGCGGCGGAGGCGGCGCGGGGCGCCGACAATGCGCTGGCGCTCGCCCTCTCCGAGGAGGGGGCCGCCGTCACCGCAACGCCCCTGCGGCGTCTTGCGGCAGTTGCGGACGAGGCCGATGACGCGCGCGCCGCCCTCAGATTGGCGCGGCTGCGCGCCTCCTGAGCCCGCGCCAGGCGGTCCTATACTGGCGCGGCTGACCCCCGGTGAAGCGATTCTGAGGAGCATTCCATGCGCGTTCGTGCTGATGGCAGCAAGCCGGCAGCGGTCCAGGCCGACGTGCTGGCGGTGCCGATCTATCGCGAGGACCGCAAGCTGCCGCCCGACCTTGCCGAGCTGGACGAGGCCACTGGCGGCGCCATCACGCGAACGCTGACCTGGGGTGAGTTCAACCCGATAGAGGACGAGACGGCCCTCGTGGAGGTCGATGGGATCAAGGCCGCGCGGATCCTGTTCGTGGCCTCGGGTCGGCGAGGGCGCGGCGCGTGGCGCGCGCGCCGAAGCGCATCGAAGGCCTCCCGCAGACTGCAGGGTCGCGGTGCCACGAGCATGGCCTTCTGGCTGCGCGATGGGGAGGGCGCGGACGGATACACGGCCGCCGCCATCGGTGCCAGCCAGGGCACCTTCCGGCCATACGCCTATTACGGCAGGGTGCGCGACACGCCGGCCATGCTGCGCAGCATCGAGGAGCTGATCCTGATCGGGCAGGAGGCTCCGGACGACGGGGTCCTCAGCGAGGCTGTGGCCATCGCCGACGGGGTCGAATGGGCGCGCGAGCTGTCCAACCGCTCGGCGAACGACCTGTACCCGGAAAAGATGGCCGAGCTCGCGCGCGGTCTGACCGACGACGGATGCACGGTCGAGGTGCTGGGTCCGGCCGAGATGCAGGCGCTCGGCATGGGTGCGCTGCTTGGCGTGGGCATGAGCTCGGTGCATGAGCCGCGCCTGATCGCGGTGAAGCTGCCCGGCTGGGAGTCCGGGGGCGACCGCCGGCTGGCGATCGTCGGCAAGGGAGTCTGCTTCGACTCGGGCGGGATCAGCCTGAAGGACGCGGAGCGGATGGAGGAGATGAAGCACGACAAGGCCGGCGCCGCGGCGGTGCTGGCGGCGGCCCGAACGGTGGCGCGTCTCGCTCCGCAGACCCCGCTGATGGCGGTCGCGCCGATGGTGGAGAACATGCCCAGCGGCACGGCCCAGCGCCCGGGAGACGTCGTCAAGGCGATGAACGGCAAGACGATCGAGGTAATCAACACCGATGCCGAGGGCCGGCTGATCCTGGCCGATGCCCTGCACTGGGCCGAGACGCAGGGCGCGACGCACATCGTCGATGTCGCGACCCTGACCGGCGCCGCCGCGGTCGCGCTCGGCGACATGATCAGCGCCTATTTCGCGAGGCCACGCGAATGGGGGAGCCAGGTGGCCGCCGCCGCCGACGCGACGGGAGAGTGGTTCTGGGAGCTGCCGCTCGCTACTGAATACCGCGATACGCTCGATTCGGCGCATGCCGACATCGTGAACTCCGCCGCTCGCGAGGGATCGCTGATCAAGAGCGCTGTCTTCCTGTCTGAGTTTGTCACGGTCCCGTGGGTCCACATCGATATCGGCGGATCCGCATACCTGATCCGCGACAAGCCGCACAACCCCAAGGGTTCCCTGGGAACCACCGTCTCGACGCTGGTCCGCCTGGCACGCGACTTCGTCGCCGGGGCGTAGCGGTGACGGGTTGACCCTCGCCGCGCTGGTCGCCGGCACCGCCTTCGCCATCATCGGCGCAGGAGCGGAACGGCTCGCAAGTGCATGGCCGGCCGACGAGGCCTCGCATCGAGGGCCGGGGCTGCGGACCGGCTTGCTGGCGATCGGTGCCGCCGTGGCCGGCGGAGCCGTTGCCTGGCGATCGACACTGCCGGGCTATGCGCTGGCGGTGCATCTACTGATCCTGGCCGTGCTGGTCGTGCTGACCGCAACGGATCTCGAGCAGCGCCGGCTGCCGCACCTGCTGCTCGACACGCTGATCGTCGTCGCCGCGCTGTTCGTGCCGTTCAACCCGACGGTGGCTTGGACGGATGCGGTCATCGGCGGCGCGGTGGCCATTGCCTTCATGGGCGTGCTGGGACTGGTGGTGCGGGGCGGGGTGGCGCTCGGCGACCTCTACCTCGTCGGCCCCATCGGCCTGGTGCTCGGATGGCCGGCCATCTTCGTCGCGGTGTTCGTGGCCGGCCTCCTTTCGGCCGTCGTCAGCGCCCTGCTGCTCGTGACTCGGCGTGCGGGACTGAAGACCTACATCCCGTTCGGGCCGTTCCTGGTCGCCGGCATGGTGGTCACCCTCCTGCGCGATCCGGCCTTGCTTGGTCGGGTCGCGGCGGCACTGTCCGGAGCACCTTCGTGACGTAGCGCGGGCTCGGGTCTCCATTGACAGCCATCTGGACAGGTCGGGTATCCTTGGGCTCCCCGGCTGAACGCCTCGGGGGGTCGCTCCGAGTCCCGCGCGCAGGCCCTGGCGCCGCGGCCCGAAGCAGGTACCGCCACCGACACAGGGAGTCATGTCGATCGCCAGTCGCCCAGCCGCGCCTTGGGTCGCCGCCTTCCTCTTGCTGACGGTTGCGGCTGGTCCGCTCATGTCGCAGGCGATGGTGCGTGCCACCGATCCGACGGTGAACGGCGCCATCTCCGAGCAGCTCCAGATGGAGGCCGAGCTCCAGCGCCAGCGAACCCAGCTGGCCGACCTGCAGCGCGAGCAGGTCGACCTGACTTCGAGCCTGCTCAGCCTCAGCGGCGACCTGACCAAGGTCGGGCTCGAGATCGAACAGGCGGCTCGCGACATCGAGCAGGCTGCCGCACGGCTTGAGCAGGCGCGGGCCGAGCTTCAGAAGTACGAGGAAGAGATCGCCACCCTCGAACAGACCCTCGTCGAGCTGGCGGGCGGGATCCAGGTCTCGAAGGTCGAGCTGGCTGAGCGCGAGGCGCTCCTCCAGGAGCACATGCGCACCGCCTACGAGCAGAGCCAGACCTCGGTGCTGGAGATCCTCCTCTCGACCGAGTCATTCACCAAGGCCTCGAACGAGCTTTCGTCGATGCTCACCCTGTCCGACGAGGACCGCAGGCTAGCCGATGAGATCCGTGACAAGCGGACTCGCCTTGAGGTGCGCAGCGAGACGCTGAGCGTCGGACGCGGCACCCTGACCAAGCTCCGCGATGCCGCGGCCGCCAGGGCCGAGGCACTGGCCGAGCAGCAGAGGCAGCTGGACGCTGCGCGCGCAGCGCTGGAAGAGAAGCGCGCCGAGCTGCAGGCGATGCAGGACGCCCAGGAGGGGCAGCTTGCCACCGTCAACCTGAGCGCCGATACGCAGCAGCAGCTGATCGCGGCCCAGGAGCAGCAGCTCCTGGCGCAGCAGGCGCTGGTCGACAAGCTCAAGGCAGCCGCCGATCTGCTTGACATCGCCTACCGCGGTCGCTTCGACTGGCCCGAGCGCGGCGACTTCATGGTCACGCAGGAGTTCGGCCGCACGGTGTACAACGCTTTTCACCCCGGGCTCGACATGGCGTACGTCAACCGATGCAACGGCCCGATCTACGCGGCCGCCGACGGCATCGTGCTGGCCGATGGCCGTCCCAACGCGAAGTTCGGCGACTACGGCATCGGCGTCGTCCTTGGCCACTCGCAGCGGCTCGCCACCGTGTACTGGCACCTCTCACGCGAGATCGTGACGGTGGGGCAGGAGGTTCACGTCGGTGACCTCATCGGCTACGAGGGGTCAACCGGATATGTGACCGGCTGTCATCTGCACTTCGGGGTCCAGTTCGACGGGGCGGTACAGAACCCGAGGAACTACCTGCCCTGAGCGGCGGGCCATCGCCGGCCACCTGATTCGACCGATCCCCGCGCATGGGGTACCGTTCGCGCGATGCACCCGGCCATGCAGCGGCGCCGTCATCGGCTGATGATCCGTCGCACCACCCAGCGTCGCAGCCCGCGACGCGGGCTCGCAACGTTCCTGATGGTTGTGGTCGGCGTTTTCGTCCTGTTCATCGGCGGCTCGATCGCCGGGACCGGAGCCGGCCTGCTCGCCGCGTACAGCTACTTCTCGAGCGGACTGCCCGACCCGCACATCATCGACGGCATCG
>JBDTMU010000119.1:0-4841 GCA_039934115.1 Chloroflexota bacterium
CTCGACGGCGGCGCGCAGCAGCGCTCGGTTGAACGAGGCGCTGCGCAAGCTGCCCGCCATGCCGAGAAGACGAATGGGTTGCATGACTCTCGTCATTTGATTGATTCCTCAACTATCTTCGGTAATAGTTGCACAGTCAACCACTTCTGTCAAGGCGCTGGCTACACTTGCCGGGGATGACCACGGCAAGCGTGACCGGTGCAACGAGCTTCACCGGACGCTTCATCGCCACGCGGCTGACCGAGGCCGGTGACGAGGTGCGGAACCTGACCCGCGGCGATCTCGCCACGCCTCATCGCCTGGCGGCCGCGCTGGACGGCACTGACACGCTCTACAACACCTTCTGGATCCGCTTCGAGCGGGGACCGATCACCTACGCCTGGGCGATCGAACGCAGCCGGCTGCTGTTCGAGGCCGCCCGTCGCGCCGGCGTGCGGCGGATCGTGCACATCAGCGTCATCAACGCATCGCACGATGCCCCGACCGCGTACTTCCGCGCGAAGGCCGTGGTCGAGGACGCGCTGCGCGATTCGGGCATCGGCCATGCCATCGTGCGGCCCACGGTGACCTTCGGGCCTGGCGACATCCTGATCAACAACCTGGCCTGGACCCTGCGCCGGATGCCCGCCTTCGGCATCCCTGGAGATGGTCGCTATCCGATCCAGCCGGTCCATGTTGAGGACGTGGCTCAACAGGCAGTGCGGGCCGGGGGCATGGCCGAGGACGTCACGCTGGATGTCGGCGGCCCCGACATCTTCGCCTTCGACGAGTTCGTCGCCCTGGTGCGCCATGCAGTCGGCAGCAGGGCGCTGGTCGTCCATCTGCCGGTGGCGGCATCACTGGCAGCCGCGCGGCTCATCGGCCTCGTCGTGCGTGATGTGGTGTTGACTCGCCACGAGGTGACCGAGCTGCAGCAGCGCCTCATGTTCTCGCTGCAGCCGCCGGCGGGCACCATCCGACTGGCCGATTGGCTGGCGGCGAGCGCCGACAGTCTGGGTCGCCGGTGGGCAAACGAGCTCGACCGCCACTTTCGCCAACCACTGGAGGTAGACCGATGACCGAGTTCGCGCTCTCCACTGAAACCCGGTTCCGCGGCAGACTAGGCGGCGTGCTCCGCTGCCGCCGGAACGTCGGGGCCGTGACACTCGGGATCGGCGTTTCACCGGTCCATGACGCTCTGCAGAGCGGCGAGCAGCCCGGGCTAGGGGCCGGTGTGGGTCCCCAAGATCGGTGCAGGCTGGGCTGCATGCTCGGCAGGCACCGCTGGATCACCGGCTCTCCGGTCGCGGCGTTCCGAGGCACTGGTGGTGATGGCAGCTGAAAGGCCGCTGAAGATCGCGACGCTGGCCACCACCAGGAGGCTGGCAGCCAGGCTGGCATGCAATGCGAGCGAGAAGAGAAGCGCGCTGCTGAAGCCGGAGACCAGCCACGCTGCCGTCAGCCAGGCGCGTCGATGTGCCAGGACAGCTCGGACCGGCGACATCACGCGGTCGATGCCAGCGTGAACCTTGCGGGTCGCGAACTGCCAGCCGGAGCGGGGTGCGCCGGGGACTGCCCGCATGACGCGCACTACCTGGCTGACCTTTCGACCAATCGTGGCGGCGACGGCGCGAAGCCTGACCATCGGGACGAACTCCCGGGGCTCGGCGGGCACGGCGGGCTCAGCCGTCACCGGGGTGACCGGCTCGACCCTGGGCGCCGCGGGGGTCCCGGTCAGGCTTGAGACCTTCTTCCGCTCTTCATTGGGCTTGCCATCCGGCGTCGAGAAGGTGGCAGGCTCGGGCATCTCCCGGCGCTTCGGCACCGCGTGGCAGCGATAGCAGCGCGAATCCTGCTCGCGGTTCGCGGACCAGCATTCGCGGCAGATCCATCCGTTTTCAAAGACCGGCATTGGAGGAGCGTAGCCAGCCCGCGGGCCATGTCGATGACGGGAAAGTACCGTAGGCCACTTGGCGGACCACCCGCCTGGTGTAACGCCGGGCGTACGTTGAGAAGAGGGCACCTTCGTCACCCCAATCCACGCCAGGAGAAGAACCGATGCGCTTCGCCACACTCACGGCCGCCGGCGTGCTGCTGCTCGCCGCATGCACCCCACAAGCTGGTGCCGGAAGCGCCGCGCCGAGCTCCGCCGCGTCGAGCTCCGCCGCGTCGAGCTCCGCCGGCACCGATGTCACCGTTTCGCATACCAGCGCAGGGGACGCGCTTGCGGGAGCCGATGGCATGACCCTCTACATCTTCACCGCCGATACCAACGGCACGAGCGCCTGCACAGGCGACTGCGCTACCACATGGCCACCGTTCCTGGGCGATGGCTCGCAGGTGAACCCCGGTGATGGCATCAGCGGCTCCTTCGGGACGACCACCCGCGATGACGGGGGCATGCAGATCACGCACGGGGGTCAGCCGCTCTACTACTACAGCGGCGATCAGGCCGCAGGCGATTCGACGGGCGAGGGTATCGGCGGCAAGTGGTTCATCGCGCCGGTCGACGAATCTTCCGCCAGTCAGCAGGAGGCGTCGGCGACCCCTGCCGGACCCAACTACTGAGCACCCGCCGCTGGCGTAGACTCGGCCCGAAATGAGACGCAGGGGCGAGCAGGAACGCGAAGAGGTCGATGCCCATGAGCAGGCCGAGGCTCGTCGGGAGGCGCTGCTCGCGGAGCTGAAGGCCCGCGAGGCCGCGAGTCGGGCGCCGGAGCCAGAGACGGCTGAGCCTGAGTCTTCGGGAGCCGAGCCCGACGAGCTCGAACGCCCCGAAACCGACGAATCGGCCAACACAGATGAGGGCGAGAGCGCCGAGTCAGAGACAGCCTGAGAGGGGCTTCTACGGACCGACGAGCGCGTCGTGGATGACCTGCGCGTTGTGCAGCAGCATGCCGTCGAGGGTCGCTCCTTCCGAGCTGGGAGGACCCAGCGAATCGGTGTAGAGCGGTGTGTCGACGACTTGCGCGCCGGTCTCAGCTGCGATCGCTATGGCGAGCCGAGGGTTCACGGCTGACTCGCTGAAGATCGCCGTCACCCCCTCGCTCCGGATGACGTCGGCGAGCTTGGCGAGCTGCGCCGGGTTCGGCTCTGCGGAGACATCCAGGCTAGGAAACACCGACCCGACGAACCGCAGGCCGTACTCGGCCATGAAATACCCGAGCGCATCGTGGTTGGTGACGATCCCTCGCCTCGCTGTCGGGATCTCGGCCATCAGCTGTCGGATCTTGAGATCGGCCTCCTGCAACCGGGCGACGTAGCCTGCGGCGCGGGTTGCGAAAGCGTCCGCCAGTTCAGGACGCGCAGCGCTCAAGGCGTCACGAACGTTCTCGACGAGATGAATGGCGTTGGGGGCTGTCAGCCAGTAGTGCGGATCAACCTCGCTCGCCTCCGCCGGGTCGTCCGGCGCCCGCAACGCGATCCCGGTGCTCATGTCGTGCAGCCGGTCGGCGCCGCCGATGGTCGCCAACGCGTCCTGCAGCCACGTCTCCAGCCCCGCGCCACTCTCCAGGATCAGGTCTGCCTTCTCGATGGCGGCCGCCGCTGGCGGGGTGATCTCGAACTCGTGCGCCTCGGCGCCCGGCTGCAGCAGCACCGTCAGTGAGATGTCATCACTACCGACCACCCGCGCCGCCTCACCGACCTGGGTTGTCGTCGCCACGACCCGAAGCCGGCCGTCACTCGGCGAGGGGGTCCCACCGATGCACGCGGTCAGCGCTGGGACGCCGAGCGTCAGCCCCAGGAGCACGACGAGGCGTCGCACGGTGGTCAGGGGGTCGCCGCGTCCTTCGCCCGGCAGGTCGCGCAGCGACCATAGAAGTCCAGCCGGGCATCGTCGATCTCGAATCCCATCTCCTGCGCCAGGCGATCTGCGAGGGGTGTCACGTAGGCCTCGCCGATCTCCTCGACTCGTCCACAGCGCGTGCACGCAATGTGGTGATGGTGGGCCGGCAGGCACGCTACGTACGCGTAGACGTGGCCGGCGAGCTCAAGGCGGCGGGCAACGCCGGCGTCCACGAGCGTCTCGAGCGTTCGAAAGACGGTCGCTCGACCGATCCCCGGCTCCCGTCGGCGCAGGCTGCGATACAGCTGCTCGGCCGTCAGCTGGCGGCCAGTGGCCGCGAGCGCGTTGGCGACCAGGAGCCGCTGGCGAGTGACCCGCTCCCCGGCAGCGGTGAGCCTATCCGCCGCCGCCAGGCTGATTCGATCCATGACAAGAGGCTAGCACAGGCGAGACTGGGTATCATGTCGGGCGTGAGCGACGGGCGATCCGGGCTGGTTCTTCGTGGGGTGAGCGCCGGCTATGGCGCCGGAGTGGTGCTGCAGGATGTCGACCTCGCGATTCCGCGGGGAACCCTGGTCGGGGTGATCGGGCCGAACGGTTCGGGCAAGAGCACGCTCCTCAAGGCGATCCTGGGCCTCGCCCCGGTGACCACCGGCACGGTCCTGCTCGATGGCAGCCCGGTCTCAGAGCAGCGAGATCGGCTCGCCTATGTGCCGCAGCGTGAGGCGGTCGACTGGAGCTTCCCGGTGAGCGCCGAGCAGGTGGTCATGATGGGCCGCTACCCGCGCGTGGGTTGGCTGCGCATCCCGGGGGCGATGGACCGGGTCGCCGTGCGCGACGCCCTCGATCGCGTGGCGCTCGCCGACCTGGGCACAGCCCAGATCGGTGCCCTCTCGGGCGGGCAGCAGCAGCGCGTCTTCCTGGCTCGGGCCCTGGTGCAGGAGGCATCGGTGCTGCTGCTGGATGAGCCGATGACCGGCGTGGACCAGACTACCGAGCAGCTGATCGTGAGCCTGTTGCAGGAGCTGCGGGACGGCGGGACGACGATCCTGCACGCCACCCACGACCTGGAGTC
>JBDTMU010000120.1:0-4811 GCA_039934115.1 Chloroflexota bacterium
TGAACGGCTGCTCGGCCCGCGCCGCGACGATCTTCTCGACCGTGACCGGGCCGATGCCGGGCAGCGCGTCGAGCTCCTCCGGGCTTGCGCTGTTCAGGTCGACCAGGCCGCCAGGGCCGCCATTCCCGGACCCTCCAGCGGTCGATGCCCCGACGAGCGGGACCACGATCTGCTGTCCGTCGCGCAGGACCGCAGCCAGGTTGACCTGGGCCGCTGCCGCAGCCAGGTCGACGTGCGGCCCGTAGCCACCGGCCGCCTCGATGGCATCGGCCACGCGTGACCCTGTCGGCAGCTCGATGATCCCCGGGCGCAGGACGGCACCCTCGACGTCGACCACCAACCCCTCCGACGAGACCACGACAGCCGAGCCGGATGGCTCACCGAACGGATCCAGCACCTCGTCCGGCGCTGACGGTGCCGCACCGGCCGCGAGTAGAAGCCAGGCGCCGAGTCCCACCGCCGCCAGGGCAGTCGCGAGCGCCGCGACGGCGATCCGGTCACCAATCGTCACGCGGCCCTCCTCCCGTCGCGGGAGGCGAGCGGAAGTGCAAGACCTGTCCGGAGCCCGGCATCCGGGCACTCGACCCCGGGCTCCGGAAGCAGGACGCGCAGCCTAGCGGCGGATCTCTTATCCGCGCCTTACCGCTGGCTCATCGACCCCCGGCGGACTACTCTGCGGGGGTGACGATGTTCACCAGGCGACCCGGGATGTGGACCACCTTGCGCGGCGCGCGACCCTTCAGGTAGGCCTGCACCCGCTCGCTGGCCAGCGCCAGCCGCTCGATCTCCTCGGGAGCCGTGTCCGGTGCCACCGACAGCCGGTCGCGCAGCTTGCCGTCGACCTGCACCGGGAGCTCGATCATGTCGGAAACGACCAGCGCGGGGTCGAAGGCGGGCCACGGCTGCTGGTGGATGCTGTACGGCCTGCCGCGCCGCGACCACAGCTCCTCGCTGATGTGCGGCGCCATCGGCGCCAGCAGCAGCAGCAGCGTGTCGACCGCCTCGGCGTAGGCATCGGTCCCGGCCAGGCCCTCATCACGCGCGGTGCCCAGGGCATTGGTCAGCTCCATCAGCCTGGAGAGCGCCGTGTTGAAGTGGAATGCGGCGAAGTCCTCGCTGACCTCCTTGATGGCCCGATGGGTGGCCTGCCGCAGGCCCCGTGTCTCGCCCGCGCCCGCCCCCGAGCCAGAGGCCTGCGCCACCGCCCAGACCCGGCCCAGGAAGCGATGCACCCCCTCGATGCTCGTCGGGTTCCATGGCCCGCCCTGGTCCCACGGCCCGATGAACATCAGGAAGCAGCGCACCGTGTCGGAGCCGAAGCGCGAGGTCAGGTCGTCCGGGTTGACGACGTTGCCGCGCGACTTGCTCATGCGGTGGTGGTCGGCGCCCAGGATCTGGCCCTGGTTGCGCAGGGCGGTGAACGGCTCGTCGAAGTCCAAGTGGTGCATGTCGCGCAGCGCCTTGACGAAGAAGCGCGAGTACATCAGGTGCAGGACGGCGTGCTCGGCGCCGCCGGTGTAGAGGTCGACCGGCATCCAGCGCATCACCGCCACCGGGTCCCAGGCCTGCGTCTCGTCGTGCGGCGAGCAGTAGCGCAGGAAATACCAGGACGAGTCGACGAAGGTATCGAGGGTGTCCGTCTCGCGGCGCGCCGGCCCGGCGCAGACGGGGCAGGTGGCTGCGAGGAAGTCGGCGTGGGATTCGAGCGGGCTGACCCCGGTCGGCGCGAAATTGACGTCGAGCGGCAGCAGAATCGGCAGCTGGTCCTCCGGCACCGGCTGCGCCCCGTGCTCGGGGCAGTACACGATCGGGATCGGCGGGCCCCAGTAGCGCTGTCGGCTGATGAGCCAGTCGCGGATCTTGTAGGAGATGGCCGCAGCTCCCTGGCCGCGCTCGGCCAGCTCCTCGGTGATGGCCGCGATCGCATCGGATGCGGCCATGCCCGTGAAGTCGCCTGAGTCGACGAGCACCTCGTCCTCGGTATGCGGCAGGAAGGCCCCGCCCTCCGGCAGCACTCCGTCGCGTGGGGCCACGACGTAGCGGATCGGCAGGTGGTAGCGGGTTGCGAAGGCGTAATCGCGGTCGTCGTGGGCGGGGACGCCCATCACCGCACCGGTCCCGTAGGTGGGCAGCACGTAGTCGGCGGTCCAGATCGGGATGCGCTCCTCGGTCATCGGGTTGACCGCGTAGGAGCCGATGAATACGCCGCTCCGGTCCCGCTCGGTGCTCATCCTCTCGATCTCGGTCTCGCGCCGCGCAGTGGCGGCATAGGCCTCCACCTCGCCACGCCGTTCGTCGGCGGTCAAGGCCGCCACGGCTGGGTGCTCCGGTGCGAGCACCATGAAGGTCGCTCCGAAGATGGTGTCGGGACGGGTGGTGAAGACACGGATCGGCGCCACCCCATCGGCCTCCACCGCGAAGTCGACCTCGGCCCCCTCGCTGCGACCGATCCAGTTGGTCTGCATCAGGCGGATCGGCTCCGGCCAGTCGATCTTGCTGAAGTCCAGCAGCTCGTCCGCGTAGCGGGTGGTTCGGAAGAACCACTGCTCCAGGTCGCGCTTGATGACGGGCGTGCCGCAGCGCCAGCAATGCCGATCGGCCCCCTCGACCTGCTCGCGCGCCAGCACGACCTGGTCCTTGGGGCACCAGTCGACGGGCGCCATGGCTCGGTACGCCAGCCCGGCGTGGAAGAACTGCAGGAAGAGCCACTGCGTCCAGCGGTAGTAGGACGGGTCGTGAATGACCACCTCGCGCGACCAGTCGAACATGCAGCCCATCGAGCGGAACTGGCTCCGCATCCGGTCGACGTTCTGCTCGGTCCACTCCCAGGGATGCACGCCACGGTCGATCGCCGCGTTCTCGGCGGGCAGGCCGAACGAGTCGAAGCCCATTGGGAACATGACGTTCAGGCCCTGCATGCGGCGCATGCGCGCCACGATGTCCGGCCCGGTGGCGGCATACCAGTGCCCGATGTGCAGGTCGCCCGACGGGTAGGGGTACATGGTCAGCAGGTAGTGCTTGTCGCGCGGGTCGTCGTCATCGGCCCGATACAGCTCGTCGGTGGCCCATCGCTCGCGCCAGCCGGCCTCGTACGTCCTCGGATCGAACCGCTCCGCTCGTCGGGTGGTGGGCGTCTCGGCTGTCATGCTCCGCTCCTTCGCGCGATCCACAGGTCGATCCGATAGGGGATGGAGAAGGGCTGTCCGCCCGCCATCCGATGCCGGCCGAGCAGCGCTGCCAGCTCGTCGCGCAACCGATCTTGGCGCTCCGGCGACAGGCCGACACGCACGTACGACGCGGTAAACACCATCCCGATGAACTCCTCGGCAGTCATGGATACCTCTTGGTGAAGCTCGACCAGCTCTGGCGGCTCGAAGCCCGGAGCCCTCGACAAGGCGTCTCGCGTCGCCTCTCTCCCGCGCGCCTCGTATCGCCCGATCCCCGGATCGTCGGCACGCTCCGCCGAGTGCTTCAGCAGATCGGCGTATTCGGCCAGAAATGGAGATCGTGTCGCGTCGCGCACGTTCCAAAAGAGGGCCAGCCCGCCGCCCGGGCGCAGGATGCGGGTGATCTCGGCTAGTGCCTCCTCCTGGGCGAACCAATGGAACGCCTGCGCAGCGGTCACGAGGTCGACCGACATCGGATCGAGACCGGTCGCTTCCGCATCGGCCTCGATGGTGGAGACGACAAGGCCGTCATCCGAGGCGCGGTCGCGCAGGAGGCTCAACATCGCCTTGCCTGGCTCGACGGCGGTCACGCGCCAGCCCCGGGCCGCCATCGCGAGGCTGGCGCGACCCGTGCCTGCGCCGAGGTCGACCACCAGCGGCCGGGTCGGAAGCCCCAGCTTCGCCTCGATCGTCTCGAACACCTCGTCGGGATACCCAGGGCGGAATCGGTCGTACTCGCCGGCCCATGCGTCGAACCCCCGCGCCCGGGCGGCCGGGGTGTCGGTCGTCTCCATGGTTAGGAAGTGCTCCTCGTGGCGATCCAGCAATCGATGCGATAGGGGATGGTGAAGGCCGCCTCGCCGTCGAAGCCGTGATGGGCAAGCAGCTCGATGACCTCGGTGCGGAAGGCGTCCTGGCGCTCGGAAGAGAAGGCGCGCACGAACGCCGGCGCGAAGCTGATCTTGACGAAGTCATGGGGTCGCATCGACATGTCGTGCCACACCCGGTGGAGGCGCGGTGAGCCTAAGCCTTCCGCGCCGGCGAGCGCCTCTCGCGTGGCACGCCCGCTCGCGCGCTCCGCCTCGAGGTATAGACGCTTCGCCACGCCGTAGCGGTCGAGGAGGTCTTGGTAGCCGGCGACGAACGCCGACCGATCCCGGTCTCGTACGTTCCAGAACAGCGCCACGCCGCCGCCCGGGCGGGTGATGCGCGCCATCTCGGCCAGGGCCGCCTGCTTGACGAACCAGTGGAACGCGTGTGCGGCCGTCACCAGGTCGACGCTCGCCGCGTGGAGGCCCGTCTGCTCCGCGGTGGCCCGCATGGCGGCCACCTCCAGCCCTTCCGCCGAAGCGCGAGTGCTGAGCACGTCGAGCGCTGGTCCGTCGGGCTCCACCGCCGTGACATGCCAGCCCAGCCGTGCCATTGCCAGCGAGGCGCGACCGGTGCCGGCGCCGACATCCACCACCAGCGGGCGCTCCGGCAGGCTCAGTTTCCGGTCCAGGAGCTCGAACAATGCGTCGGGGTAGTTGGGCAGGTAAGCGTCAAGGCTCCCGGGCAGTGGGGTCATCATCATCGGTCGCCGCCCGGTGGGAACCACGCCATCAGCAGCTCGTCGCGATACTCGCCACCCGGGACGCGATACTG
>JBDTMU010000121.1:0-4736 GCA_039934115.1 Chloroflexota bacterium
AGCACATACGGCCGTGCCCGCAAGGCGTCGCTCACGTCGGCGCGTCGTCCGGCGGATACGGCCACAGCTCGCGGCGATCGACGCGCCCGCTCAGGTCGGCGATGAACGTGGCCAACCCAACGCCTTGGGTCGATTCCCCCGTCCGCAGGCGCGGGCTGACGGCGCCGGCCTCCTGGTCGCGATCGCCGAGCACCAGCATCACCGGAACCTTCTGCTCCTGGGCGTCGCGCAGCTTGGCCTGCATCCGCTCGGAGCGATCGTCCACCTCGGCCCGCAGCCCGGCCTCGAAGAGGGCGTCACGTACCTTGCCCGCGTATTCGACATGACGATCCGCGATCGGGATGACCATGACCTGCACCGGTGCCAGCCAGGCAGGGAAGGCTCCCGCGAAGTGCTCGGTGATGACGCCGATGAAGCGCTCGAAGCTGCCGTAGATGGCGTAATGGACCACCACGGGGCGCGCCGTCCCGCCGTCGGCGGCGCGGTATTCCATCTCGAAGCGTTGCGGCAGCTGATAGTCGATCTGGACCGTGGCCATCTGCCACTCGCGTCCCAGCGCGTCGTCGATGAAGACGTCGATCTTGGGTGCGTAGAACGCCCCGCCACCCGGATCGAGGGTGTACGCGATGTCGGCCGCCTTGAGGGCAACCGCCAGCTGCCCCTCCGCCATCTCCCAGAACTCGTCGCTGCCGAGCTTCTTCTCCGGTCGCGTGGCGAGCTTGAAGCGGGGCTGGAACCCGAAGGGCTCGAACTGGCGCCGCACGAGTCGCAGCGCGAGGTTCACCTCGTCGACCACCTGGTCTTCGCGGCAGATCACGTGGGAGTCGTCCTGGGTCAGCTGCCTGACGCGGAACATCCCTGCCAGGGCGCCGGTCCGCTCGTTGCGGAAGAGCCAGCTGTAGTCGGCCAGCCGCATCGGCAGGTCGCGATAGGAGCGCAGCGACGTCTTGAAGATCAGCATCGATTCCGGGCAGTTCATCGGCTTCAGCCCTGCCACGTGGTCGCCATCGTCGAAGACGAACATGTTGTCCTGGTAGAGCGCCCAGTGGCCTGACGTCTCCCACAGCTCCTTGCGCACGAGGCCGGGCGTTCGCACCTCGACGAAGCCGCCCTCGCGTCGAACCTGTCGCGACCAGTCCTCGAGCGCACGCCACAGCGCCATCCCGCGTGGATGCCAGAACGGAGCGGCGGGCGACTCGGGATGGAAGCTGAAGAGGTCGAGCTCGCGACCGAGCTTGCGGTGGTCGCGCTTCTTCGCCTCCTCGACGCGCCACAGGTAGCGGTCGAGGTCCTCCTGGGTCTCCCAGACCGATCCGTAGATGCGCTGCAGCATCGGGCGCTTCTCGTCGCCCCGCCAATAGGCCGCGGCGGAGCTCAGGAGCTTGAATGGACCGATCTTGCCGGTCGACTCGAGGTGCGGTCCGCGGCACAGGTCGTTGAAGGTGCCGTGGCGGTAGAAGCTGATCACCTCACCGGCGGGAAGCTCGCCGATGATCTCGGCCTTGTAGTCCTGTCCTTCAGCCTTCTCCCGGGCGATCGCATCGTCACGCCCGAGCTCGCTCCGCTCGAATGGCAGGTCGGCCGCCACCTGGGCACGCATCCGCTCCTCGATCCCCTCCAGGTCGGCCGGAGTCAGGGCCCGCGGCAGGTCGAAGTCGTAATAGAAGCCGTCGCGGATGGCTGGACCGATCCCCAGCTTCGCCTCCGGGAACAGCTCCAGAACGGCCGCCGCCATGACGTGCGCGGTCGAATGGCGCATCGTGTCGAGCCGGTCATGCGCGCCCGCGTCGAGCAGCTCAGTCGCCGCCGATCGGACCTCGTCGCCGTCGAGTGCCAAGGGTCATCGTCCTCCGTGCCCGGGTGCCCGCCGCGGAAGGCGAAGGGTAGCGCATCGCCTCAGACCGGCTTGAAGGCCTCGAACGGCTGTCGGCAGTCGGCACAGTGGTAGATCGCCCGGCACAGGGTCGGCCCGAACGGGTTCTCCAGCGTGGTGTTCCGCGAGGCGCAGTACGGGCAGGTGGCGATCAGCAGGACGGTCAGCGAATCGCCGCTGAAGGTTGAGCCGATCGTGACCGGCGGCGCGAAGCCGCTCGCGCGCAGGGCCTCCCGCCCAACCGGCGAGATGCGGTCCGAGGTCCACGGCTCTGCGAACGTCAGCTCCACCTTGACCTCGTCGGCGAGGTCGAGCGCACCCAACCGCTCGCCGATCTGCTGGCGCATCACGTCGATCGCGGGGCAGCCGACGAAGGTGGGCATCAGCTCGACCGTCAGACGCTCGCCGCCTTCCGGCAGGTCGGAGAATGCGAAGCCTCGGATCACGCCCAGGTCGACCAGGCTGATGGCTGGGATCTCCGGGTCCGCGATCTCGGCCAGCGCCGACCACACAGCCGACTCGCGGGTTGCCAGGGTGGCTACCACGTCGCGTCCGCCTCGGAGCCGGACACCATCGTGAACTCGCCGTGGAGCCATGTGAACTCATCGGTCCGACGCGTGCGTCCCTCCGCGTCCGGATTCGCACCGGGCGCCGGCACGGGCAGGTGTGCTGCTGCGAGGCGAATTCCGACCCGCTCCAGCCAGCGCGAGCGGAGGGTGTCGAGTGACTCGGGCAGGATTCCTGCGGCGACCAATGTCTCCTCCCCGGCAAGCGGCGCGAAGACTGCCTGTGCGTCGCTCCAGAGCCGCTCGATCGCCTCCGTGAGCCTCTCCTTCGACTCATCGCCGCCCTCCGCGAGACGGCGCAGCCAGAGATCGAAATGGAGGAGATGGTAAGTCTCCTCGCGTCGCATCTTGACCGCCAGATCGGCGAGCGGCTGGTAGGCAGAGGCGGCCAGCGATTCGAGGCGCACCGCGTCGGCGTTTTCATACAGGAAGCGGCGGGCGATGCTGAAGGCCCAATCGGTGCGCGCATGGTTCATCAGCGCGGCGTGGCGATAGCCGTCGGCGGGACGCCCGAAGGCGATCCGGTCCGCATCTTCGCCAGTCAGCTCGGCCAGCAGCTCGTAGAGGGCCTTGGCATGCCCGATCTCGTCCTGGCTGACCGAACTCATCGCCACGTCTTCTTCGAGCATGGGTGCAATGCCGGTCCACTCGGAATCCCAGAAGCCCAGCACGAACTCATCGTCGGCCATCGCCAGCAGCAGCTCGGCCAGGGCGTCTCGCGTCTCGCGATCCAGCTCGGTCACTCCCCCTTCTCCTCAAGCTGCGGGCTGCCAGCCCGTTCGCGAGCTGCCTCGAGCTTGTGCTTGATCAGGAACCCGCCGGGACGCTTGAAGGACCGATCGAACGGGGGCTTGAGCAGGTCGGGGTCATCCAGCTCGGTGATGGCGTCCCGCGGCACGATCCAGAGGCGCTGGCTCTCCTGTCGCCGGCCGTAGAACTCGCGCGCGTAATGCGTGGCCAGCTCCTCGTCGGGTGCCTTCACGCTGCCGCCGTGGATCATCGGGTCACCCTCGGCCTCCTGGCGAAAGACCTCCCAGACGCGGTCGTGCGGTACAGGCATGGTCGAAGCGTACTGCGGAGGTGGCCGCCGCGCACGCCGGTGGGAGGTAGATGTCGCCAGATCACAGCCGGGTTGCTCTTAGGTGGGGATAGGCGCGTCCGGAGGCTACGCAGCCGGGGCACCGCATGCTCGTGTCAACGGTCGACGGTCCCAATTTCAGCGCCGCAGCATGCCTTGGCACAAGGACGTTGCGATTTGGCGAGAACCAGCGTCGGTTAGGCGGCAGCGAACCCGACGGGACCGATGATCGCGTCGCGGACCCACTGCGTGGTGGCGCGCGCATCTCGTCGGAACTCCAGGCGCTCCTGCGACTTCGGCCCGTGGCCGGTGACGACGTAGCGCAGCTCGTCCCAGTCCGGCTCGGTGTACGCCCAGCGACCGGCCTCCTCGTCGTAGGCGAGGGCGGCATCCGGGATCACCAGGCCGAGCTCGCGGATGCGGGGCACATAGATCGACAGGAACTCCTGGCGCAGCTGCTCGTTGCCCTTGGCCTTGATCTTCCAGATCAGGTCCCGGTCCGTCTCCGGGTTGGTCGGCGGGCCGTGCATCTGCATCAGTGGGCCCCACCACCGGTCGAGGGCGTCCTGCACGCTGGCGCGCTGCGCATCGGTCCCGTTCATGAGGGTGAGCACCACATCCCGCCCGTGCATGATGTGGACCGACTCCTCCCAGCAGATCTTCTTCATGGTCCGCGCGTACGGCGCGTAGGACGAGTCGCGCAGCGCCTGCTGGCTGACGATCGCCGCGGCGTCCACCAGCCAGGCGATGATGCCCACGTCGGCCCAGCTGCGGGTCGGGTAGTGGAAGACGTTGTGGAACTTGGTCTTGCCGTCGATCAGGTCCTGCAGCATCTGCTCGCGGCTCTTGCCGAGGTCCTCGGCGACGCGGTACAGGAGCTGGGCGTGGCCCACCTCGTCCTGGACCTTGCTGGTCAGCGCAAGCTTTCGGCGCAGGGTCGGGGCGCGCAGGATCCACTCCCGCTCTGGGAGCACGCCCATCAGCTCGCTGTTGGCGTGCATCTCGACGAACTTGAGCACTGCGGCGCGATAGTCGTCTGGCATGTAGTCGTCGGGCTCGACCTTGCCGCCGCCCGACACGTGGGCATAGAACACATCGGCGCGTGCTGTGTCGTCCATGCGCCTAGGGTAGCGCAAGACCGATCGACTGGCAGCCCGCGACACCAGGCTGGTACAGTTGCTCCGTCAACTAGTTCGAAGAAGGTCGGGAGCTTCGCCCC
>JBDTMU010000122.1:0-4719 GCA_039934115.1 Chloroflexota bacterium
AGGAAGGTGACGTGCTGGACGTCGTGCAGCCACGGCGTCTCGAGCGCCTGGTCGTACAGGGCGCTGAAATGCCAGCCCCAGTTGACGGCCGCGAAGAGAACCCATGCCAGCAACGGGAACGAGAGCACGGTCACGACCCGGCTGTGCAGCACCGCCAGGAGCCGGGCTCGCACCGATGGCGACGCGGCGCGCAGCGCCAGCGTCGCGGGGGCACCGAGCAGCAGGAGCGGAGCGGCGACCAGCTCCAGCAGCATGTGCTGCAGCATGTGCACGCTGAACAACACACCCTCGTAGGCCTCGATCGGGGAGGTGAGGGCCAGCGCCAGGACCGCCAGGCCACCGAGGAAGGCGGCGCTTCGCCAGGCAGGATGCGGGTGACCTGGATGCCTCACCGCCACGCGGCGCGCCAGGATCACCCACGCGGTGGCCGCGGTCGCGAGCGCCAGCAGCACCATCGGCTCCATGCGCCACTCGAGGAGCAGGCCCGGAAACGAGGGCGCGGGTGCCGAGCTGCCGTGGGCCAATGACCGTGATGGGACGGCGAGAGCCAGCGCTGTCGCGAGAAGTGAGCCCAGCCTGCTGCGCATGACCGCTGCATTCTCGCCCTAGCCGGATCGTGTCGCTGGAGACGGGAACCTTCGGGGGGATCGACGCGTCCAACGGGAATGAGACGAATCGCCCTCCCGCTTCTGCCTGCCGCCGTCGCCCTGGCCGTCCTGCTGGCCGCCTGCAGGGGCGGGCTGGGTGGGACGGGCGCTTTGACCGGCCCGATCGCCCATCCGTCGGGAGACGACCTGATCCTGCGGATCGACTACTCCGGCGGATTCGTCGCGCCAAGTTACCGCTTGACGGCCTTTCCTCCATTCAGCCTGACGGGGGACGGCCGGGTGATCGTGCCCGGCCCCCAGATCGCGCTGTTCCCGGGCCCCGCGCTCCCGGCCGTCAACGTCCGGCGCCTCAACGAGGACGGCATCCAGGCTGTGCTCGACCTCGTGACCAACACGGGGCGGTTCGACGCCAACGTCGAGTACCGAGCTGCGCAGAATGTCATCGCCGATGCGGCCGACACCGTCTTCACGCTCCACGCGGACGGCAAGGATGTCCAGCTCCTGGTCTACGCGCTCGGCACCCTTGATCCGGCCGACAGCTATCCGGGCATTTCGGCGGACGAGCTGGCCGCGCACCGCGCCCTGTCGGAGCTGGTCGAGCGTCTCGGCGCCATGGACGAGTGGATGCCTGCCTATGACTGGGCGGATGCGACCTGGCAGGTGTATCAGCCCGATGCGCTGCGACTGGTTGTCCGCAACGCCGACGCTGATGCGCCGGACGAGAGCGGGATCGGCAACGTGCTTCTCGACTGGCCGCTCGCCTCCGACCCGGCCGTGTTCGGCGAGCCCGCTTTCGATGACTTGCGCTGTGGCGTCGTGACTGGCCAGGAGGCCCACGACTGGTACTCCGTGCTCTCTGGCGCCAACCAGCTCACCCTCTTCGTCAAGGATGACCATCGCTACCAGGTGACCGCGCGCCTCCAGCTGCCGGATGACCCGCTGGAGTGCCCCAGCCCGGCGGTCTGAGCCAGCCCTCGAGGGGGCGTGTCGAACGGCGGGAGGGGTGCGCCGCCCAAAGCGCATCGGTACAATACGCCGCGCGTGCCGCCGCCCCGGTGGACGTGCCCCGGGATGGGCCGAGTCGGACGCGGAGCCTCGAGACAAGCCGCGTCCTCGTCGCCGATGAGGAGCCTCGAGACGACCTATGCCACGACCGATGGCCCGACCGCGCATTCGGGCCCTCCTTCGCGCCGGAGCCCTGCTCGCGCTTGGCCTCCTCGCCACCGCCTGCGGCATGGTCCCCCCGGAGCCGCACACCACGGAGGCCAAGGAGGTCTTCTGGCTCTACAACGTGATCCTCGTCATGGGCGGCATCGTGTTCGTCGCCGTCGAGGGCTTCATCGTCTACTCGGTCGTCCGCTATCGCCGCCGTGACGATCGGCTCCCGACCCAGATCCATGGCAACAACCTGGTCGAGCTGATCTGGACCGCAATCCCGACCGTGATCGTGCTCATCCTCTTCGTGCTGTCGACGCTGACGCTCAACTCCGTCTCGCAGGCGGCCGTGCACCCCGGCGTCACGATCGAGGTCGAGGGCAGGCAGTGGTCATGGGTCTTCCACTACCTCGACGACGACGCTGATCCGACGAATGACGTCATCGTCGAGGGCACCGCACTCAATGGCCTGGTCATGGCCCTTCCGGTGGGCGAGCCGGTGAAGCTCGTCCTGATCTCCAACGACGTGATCCATTCCTTCTTCGTGCCGGCGTTCCTGGTGAAGCGCGATGTCGTCCCGCTGCCGGAGGGCAAGGCCCCGAATGAGCTCGAGTTCACGGTCAGCGAGAAGGGGACCTACAGCGGACAATGCGCGGAGTTCTGCGGCCTCAAGCACGCGGACATGACCTTCAGCGTGCAGGCGATGTCGCGCCCTGACTTCGACGCCTGGATCGCCGCCATTCGCGCCGGGGAGACGCCGGCGCCCTCCGTTCCGGCCGGCGGCGGGGTCCTGAAGGTCAGCGCCAAGAACACCGCCTTCGACACGAAGGCGCTGGCGGCGGCGGCGGGCCAGCCGTTCAAGGTCGAATTCACCAACGATGACCCCTTTGATCACAACGTGGGAATCTGGAAGGACAGCGAGGAGCTCTTCCGCGGGGAGATCTTCTCCGGGCCTGCCACGAGGACCTATGACGTCAGTGGCCTTCCAGCAGGCGAATACATCTTCGTCTGCGACGTCCACCCGGCGATGACCGGCACGCTGACGGTCAAGTAGCGCGACACGAGCGAGGAACCGATGGCAACCACGGCCCTGACCCCAACCTCCGAGAGCTACCGCCGCTCGTGGGTGATCGAGTGGCTGACGACGGTCGACCATAAGAAGATCGGGATCCTGTACATCGTCAATTCGTTCGCCTTCTTCTTTGCGGCGGGCATCCTGGCGCTGCTGGTGCGCTCAGAGCTGGCGGTGCCGGGACTCCAGTTCCTGGACGAGGCGACCTACAACCAGGCCTTCACCATGCACGGCACGATCATGATCTTCCTGTTCGTGGTGCCGGTCCTCTCCGGCTTCGCGAACTACATCGTGCCGCTCCAGCTGGGGGCGCCGGACATGGCCTTCCCGCGCATCAACGCCCTGAGCTTCTGGTTCCTGCCGCTCGGCGGCCTGCTGATCTTCTCCGGCTACCTGTTCGGTGGCGCGGCGGCGGAGGGCTGGACGCTCTACACGCCGCTCAGCGGCGGGACGTATTCGACCGGGGTGGGGACCGACCTGTGGCTGATCGGGCTGCTGCTGGTGGGCACGGCCTCGATCCTGGGCTCGGTGAACTTCATCGCCACCATCTTCAAGATGCGGGCGCCGGGGATGACCCTCTTCCGGATGCCGATCCTGGTCTGGACGGTGCTCGTCACCGCCACCCTGATCCTGCTCGCCACGCCGGTCCTGGCGGCCGGCATGATCGCGCTCTTCATTGATCGCAACTATGGGGGCAGCTTCTTCGACCCGAACACCGGCGGCAACCCGATCCTGTGGCAGCACCTCTTCTGGTTCTTCGGCCACCCCGAGGTGTACATCGTCATCCTGCCAGCGATGGGCGTGGTGAGCGAGATCCTGCCGGTCTTCACGCGGCGCCCGCTGTTCGGGTATCGGGCCTTTGTGTTCGCCACGATCGCCATCGGCCTGCTCAGCTTCAGCGTGTGGGCGCACCACATGTTCACCACCGGGCAGGTCTTCCTTCAGTTCTTCAGCTTCATGACCGCGCTGATCGCGATCCCGACCGGCGTGAAGATGTTCAACTGGCTGGCGACCCTGTGGCGCGGCTCGATCGTCTTCGCCACGCCGATGCTCTTCGCGCTGGGCTTCCTCTCGATGTTCCTGATCGGCGGCATCAGCGGCGTGATGCTCTCTGCTCCGCCGGTCGACTTCCACCTGCAGGACACCTACTTCGTGGTGGCGCACCTGCACTACGTCTTCTTCGGCGGGAGCGTCTTCGGCGTCTTCGCGGCGACCTACTACTGGTTCCCGAAGATGACCGGCCGACGCATGAACGAGCCCCTTGGCAAGGTCCACTTCTGGATGCACTTCGTCGGCTTCAACCTTGCCTTCTTCCCGCAGCACATCCTGGGCATCCAGGGCATGCCGCGTCGCATCGCCGACTACTCGCCCGATGCGGGCTGGACGGTGCTGAACCTGATCTCGACGGCCGGAGCCTTCCTGATCGCCGCCAGCATCCTCCCGTTCCTGGTGAACGTGGTCGCCACCTTCATCAACGGCGAGCGGGTGGGCGACGACCCATGGGAGGGCAACACGCTGGAATGGGCGACCAGCTCTCCGCCGCCGCCCTACAACTTCGACAAGCTGCCGCCGATCCGCAGTGAGCGGCCCGTCTTCGACCTGCGGCACAGGCACGACGCCGAGCACGTCTCGGTCGCCAAGGTGGAAGACCAATGAGCGCGGACATCACCACGCGTACCGAGCTCGCGCACCGTCAGGCGGGGATGCCGACCCCGCTGGTCGGGATGCTCCTCTTCATCGCCAGCGAGGTGATGTTCTTCGGCGGCCTCTTCGCCTCCTATTTCAACGCCCGCGCCGTTCACATCGGGGAGTGGGGACCGCCATCGGGAGCGCCGGAGCTGGAGATCCTGCCGATCGCCCTGCCGATCACGATCATCCTGGTGG
>JBDTMU010000123.1:0-4717 GCA_039934115.1 Chloroflexota bacterium
CGCCCGGTCTCGCGCTCCAGGACGGTGAGGGTCACGATGTCGGCCGGGATCACCTGGCGCACCGCATCGACCATGGCGGCACCGAGCCGCGCAAGCTCGAGCTCCCCACTCACGGCGTTGGTGAAGTCGCTCAGACTGCGCAGGACCGCCGCGCGCTCGGCGAGCGTCTGCCGGTCGCGCCCGAGCGCCACCTCCGTCGCCACCCGCCCGGCCAGCGTCGCTACCAGGTCACGATCGGTGCGGTCCAGGGGCGCGAGCGCCTCGACATTGAGGATCCCCAGGAACTCGCCGTCGTAGAGCAGCGGCGCGCAGATCTCGCTCACCACGTTGTCGTCCACCGCCACGTAGTCATCGTCGAGCTTCACCTCCTGGACAAACGCCAGGTCGTGGGTGCGCATCACGCGCCCCACCACCCCCTGGGTCCCGTCGAATGAGTCGGGCGGCTGCTGGTAGCCGCGCTGCGCCCCGAGGCGGAGCCGGTCATTTTCGGCGAGGTAGATCGAGACGTAGGTGTAACCGAACCGGTCGACCAGCACGCCGAGGGCACGGTCCAGCATCTCGGGCGTGGGGCCCGCTGACGCGAGAAGATGGCTGACCGCCTCCATCCCCGCGATCTGGCTCGAATGGCGCCGCTCGGCGACCATCGCCGAGCGGAGCTTGCTGGTGGTCTGCTCGACCGCCATCACCAGCCGGCGCGTCCCGATCGCAACCAGAATGCTGACCCCTGCCAGGCTGATGCCGCGCAGTGCGAGCTCAGCACGTGAGCCGGGAACCGCCAGCTCAGGGCCGAGGTAGATGAGCGATGCCGCCGCACCGATGACCACCGCCTGGCTCGTCCCCAGCGCCGCGGCGGCGACCACCACCGGCACGTACAGGGCGAACATCGGGTGGGTGGGCCCGCCCACCCACTCGGCCAGCGCGGCCACGTAGAGCAGGCTGACGGCGAGGCGGAGGAATGACCATCCCAGCTTGGTCAGTGGGCGGACCCTGATCGGGATCAGGCCCAGGATCACCTGGAATCCGATGAAGATCGGGCTCAGGATGGCAACCGTTGGAAGGTCGGGTGGCTGGTGCGAGACGAGGGCGACGGTGAGGGCGATCGGCACCAGCGCCGCCGTGTACAGGACGAACGGGTCACGGACAAGGTGGCGGAGCGCTCGTCGACGAACGAGATGGCGGACGCGCGAAGACAGACCGCCTCCCCATTTGTGCGGCAGCGGAGTCGCGTCGGTCGGCCGCGAGAGGGCGGTTCCCATTGCCAGCAGACCCTAGCCATCCAGACCAGACCCCACTATCGCCCGGAAGTAACCCGTACTAGTGAAACGGCCTCGATCAGGGGCTTACGGCGGCGACGGCGGCTCGGATTCCATTCGTGCTGAGCGGTCCGGTGTAGCGATTGCCGCCGATGAACAGGGCGGGCGTGCTCGACAGCCCCATGCCGATGGCCGCCTGGCGGTCGGCATTGACGACCGCCGCCGTCTCAGGCGAGGCGTACGCGGCCTCCCATTCGTCGACATTGAGCGACAGATCGCCGGCGAGTGTCGTGAAGAAGGCGTCGGCATCGTTCCCGGACAGGTCCTTCCAGGAGTCTTGGCGGGCGTACAGCGCCGCCGACATCTGCCAGAACGATCCCTGCCGATCTGCGGCGGCGGCGGCTCGGGCGGACCGATCCGCATTGGGATGGATCGCATCGAGCGGGAAGTAGCGAGACACGAGCGTCATCTCGTTCGCCGAGGCGAGGTCCGCAACGATCGGCGCCAGGTCGGCGCAGCCGGGGCACTGGAAGTCGGCGAACTCGACCACCTCGATCGCGCCACTCCCCAGGCGGGGGCTTCCCGCCGGCGCGATCCCCGATGGACCCGGTGACCCTGTCGGCGTCTCGCCGCCGGCACCCAGCGCCAGGAGCGCGACCACGGCGAGCGTTGCGACTGCGCCACCCGCGCGCCCGGTGCGAAGCAGGCTCGCCCGCTCGCCTTCACGTGCCCTCGCCGCCTGTTGGCGCGTCCGGCTGGAATGTGCCACCACCGGTTCAGTCGGGGTGCGCATGAGCAAGATCGCGGCCACCAGGAGTGCGAAACTGGCCGCGGCCTGCACCAGGCACCAGCTGCAGAATGCCCGGATCACGAACAACTCCAGCGCCGTGAGAACCGCCGAGGCAACGGCCCCGGCGATCGCAAGGCCCACCAGTGCTGCCTCGGGCGACAGTCCCGCGATCGAGCGCGTGTCCAGGGCGCGGATGGTGAGCCAGATCGCCCCGAGGTAGAAGACCAGCCCGAAGAGCGGCAGCGGGATACCGAGCGGGTAGGCGAAGTCGCTGGCACGCACCAGGTCGCAGCCGCTGCCGGTCAGGCAGAGTCCCGGCTGCCCGGTGACGTACTCCACCAGCAAGTACGCGGATGCGGCCGCCCCGACGGTGGAGGTCAGGAGGGCGGCCGATCGCCAGCGCGCGGCCGCCATGTTCAGATGCATGTCACGCGAAGTGTGGGGGGTCCCACGCCGCGGTGAGTGCCGAAGGTCCCGCGACTGCGGGACCAATCGCCCGCCGATCAGGTATAGTTGACCTAGCAACTAACCCGATGGAGCCGAGCCGACCGATGCCTGCCGTGACCGCCGACCTGCTCACCCTGCCACGCCTCTCGAGCCTCCCGCCCAGCAGCCTGGCGCGATCGGTGCTCGGGGTGGTCACCGCCATTCGCACGCTCGAAGGGGAGGGATTCCCCGTTCGGCGGCCGTTCCCCGGGATCGACCTGTCGCTCGTCGACCCGTTCATCCTGCTCGACCAGATGGGCGCCGTTGAGTACTCGCCCGGAGAGGCAAAGGGCGCACCCGACCACCCGCACCGCGGCTTCGAGACGGTCACCTACATGATGGACGGCGTGATCGAGCACCGCGACAGCATGGGCGGCGGCGGCACCATCACCGACGGCGCAACCCAATGGATGACAGCAGGGTCCGGGATCGTGCACTCGGAGATGCCGCCCGAATACCTCGTGCGCTCCGGCGGCCTGTTCCACGGGGTGCAGCTGTGGGTCAACCTGCCGGCGAGCATGAAGTGGAGCCCGCCGCGCTACCAGGACATCGTGCCGGACAAGGTGGCGCTCATCACCAACACGGATGGCTCAGCCCTGGTGCGCATCATCGCGGGCGAGCTGGACGGGCACGCCGGGCCCGGTGACACGCACACCCCCATCGCCTATGCCCACGCCACGCTCCACCCCGAGGCGCGGCTGGAGGTGCCGTGGCGTGCCGACTTCAATGCGCTGGTCTACGTCCTGGCGGGCAGCGGACGGGTCGGTGCCGAGGAGGCACCGATCAACGAGGGACAGCTTGCCGTTCTGGGAGCGGGTGACCACCTGAAGGTCATCGCCGACCGCACGCCAGCCGGCCCGTCACCGACCCTGGAGATCCTCCTGCTCGGTGGGCAGCCGATCCGCGAGCCGATTGCCCACTACGGTCCGTTCGTGATGAACACGCGCGAGGAGATCCTGCAGGCGGTGGCGGACTACCAGGCGGGGCGCATGGGAACCATCCCGCCGGTCCACGGTCTCACGGCAGGCTCGACGCCCTAGGCCCCGCGGGCGGGGTCAGGCCTTCGGCTTCTTCGGCTTCTTCGGCTTGGGTGGTCGCTTGGGTGTCTTGTCAGCCACTGGAAACCTCCTGCCCGGAGTGTAAGACCCTCAGCCGGTTGCGCGTCGCGTACCGTTGCGGGGTGCGCGCCTTCCGCTTTGCCGTCACCGCCAGCCACGCTGGCAGCGCCGATGCCTGGGTGGCGCTCGCTCGGCGCGCCGAGGATCTCGGCTACAGCTCGCTGCTGGTCCCCGATCACCTCGGGCAGCAGCTGTCCCCTATCGCCGCTCTGGCGACCGCGGCGGCCGTCACAAGCTCCCTTCGCATCGGCGGGTTCGTGTTTGCCAACGACTTCCGGCATCCGCTCATGCTGGCGCGCGAAGCCGCCACGCTCGACCTCCTCTCCAATGGCCGGCTCGAGCTCGGGTTGGGGGCTGGCTGGCGAACCGCCGACTACCGGCAGCTGGGAATGACCTACGACGCACCTGGCCGACGGATCGACCGGCTGGTGGAGTCGAGCGGCCTCATCAAGCGGCTGTTGGCGGGTGAGACGGTCACGCACACAGGCCCGCATTACCGGCTCGGCGCGGCTCATATCTGGCCGCGACCGATCCAGCACCCACACCCCCCGATCATCATGGGCGGCGGCGGCCCGCGAATGCTGCGTCTGGCCGCCCGTGAGGCCGATATCGTCGGCTTCATCCCGCAGTTCAGCCGTCGCGGACGACCGATCCTGACCGATGTCGGCGAGGCCGCCCTCGATCGCAAGGTCGCGATCGTACGCGAGGCGGCTGGCGACCAGTTCGACGGCCTGGAGCTGAACCTGTTCATCGTGGATGCCGGAATGGTCGGCAGCGGGCAGCCGGCGCGGCACTCGCTCCTGGCCGCGGCCAAGCTCGCGTCGGTCGGGCTGGTAGGGAGTCCCTACTTCCTGTACGGGACCCTGTCGGCGCTCCGCGAGCGGCTTGAGCGGCGTCGGGAGCGCAGTGGGATCAGCTACTACGCGATCCGCCAGGGTTCGATGGAGGCGATGGCGCCGCTGGTGGCCGCCCTGGCTGGCCACTGACAGCAGGCGTCGGCTAGGATGCTGGCGCCGGCGGGAGTAGCTCAGTTGGCAGAGCGTCAGCCTTCCAAGCTGAATGTCGCGAGT
>JBDTMU010000124.1:0-4697 GCA_039934115.1 Chloroflexota bacterium
GGTCTTCATCGCCTTCACTCTCAGCCAATCAGGCATGGTGGTGCACTGGTGGCGACTTCGCCACGAGGTGCGCGGATGGCGCTGGCGCGCAATCCTCAACGGCACTGGGGCCGTGGCTACCGGGGTGGTGGCAATCATCGTGGGAGTCGCCAAGTTCGCGCTCGGCGCCTGGATGGTCCTGCTCCTGATTCCGCTCCTGATCGGGCTGATGTGGTCGATCGGACGGCACTACCGCAGCGTGGAGGTGGCGCTCGCCGTCGACCTGACGAGTGGCGCCCTGCCGCGACGCGTCGCCCCGCGGGTACTCGTCCCCGTCAGCCGCATCGACCGCGCCACGTTGAACGCGCTCGCATTCGCGACCTCGATCTCAGCCGATGTCACCGCGATCCATGTGTCCAATGACGCCGATGACCTCGCCCGCATGAAGCAGGAATGGGAGCAGTGGGGAGGACCGGTGAGCCTGGTGATCCTGGAATCGCCGTATCGGGCGCTGATGGGCCCGCTCCTGGCCTACATCGACGCCACGGATCGTGCTGACCCAGCCCAGCCGACCACGGTCGTCCTGCCGGAGTTCGTGCCGAGCCACTTCTGGGAGTACCCGCTCCACAACCAGACCGCGCTGCGCCTCAAGCTGCGGCTCTTCTTCCGTCGCAACACGGTGGTCGTGGACGTCCCGTATCACCTCGGCTAGGGCCGCCGCGTAGAGTAGCGGCATGATCGTCACGACCACACCGTTCGTCGCTGGCCACCGAGTCCTCGAGAGCAAGGGCCACGTCTATGGGCTGGTGGTGCGCAGTCGTGGCCTCGGCGGCAACATCGCCGCCGCCGTGCGCTCGCTGGGCGGAGGCGAGATCAAGGAGTACACCGAGCTGCTGGAGGACACCCGCCGGCAGGCGATCGACCGGATGGTGCAGAACGCGACCCTGATGGGCGCCAACGCGGTGATCTCGATGCGCTTCGACAGCTCGGAGATCGGCAGCACCATGAGCGAGATCGTGGCGTACGGGACGGCGGTCGTCGTCGAGCCCGATGCGACGGCACCCCAGCCCGCGACCGAGTAGGGCTGGTCTCAGATGGTGGACACGATGCGCGTGGTTGTGGGCGTGCTGGGCGCCTTGATGATCGTCGGGGGCATCGCCGGGTTCGCAATCGGTGCATGGCCCGGCGGCCTGTGGTCAATGGTGATAGGCGCAGTGGCGATCGTGGCTGTCGCCCTCGAGCGCACGCGATACCAGTCAGCAGCGGCTGAGCGTTCCGCGGGCGAGCGCGGCCCCGGTGGTGGCGAGCTGCGGATGCCGGTCGCCCCATTCCGCGCCACCGACGAGCTGTTCGTGGATCCGACCAGCGGGCACCTGCTGCGGGTCTACCTCGACCCCGCCACCGGTGAGCGCCGCTACTACGCCGAAGAGGCTCGACCAGGCGCCTAGGCCTTGATCCGCTCTCCGGACGGGTCGAAGAGCGGCTCGGCACTCACCGAGCAGCCGACCCAGTCGCCAAAGATCTCCACTTCCCCGCGCAGCCCGACGGTCGCCAGCGCCGGTGGCAGGTAGGCGTACGCGATCGAGCGCTCCACCGCGAAACCGTATCCACCCGACGTGACGCGGCCAACGACCTGCCCCTCGACCCGCACCGGCTCGTTGCCGAGTGCCACGGAGCGCGGATCGTCAATCACCAGGCACGCCAGCAGCTTGCGCGGTCCGGCCTCCCTGGCGGCCACCAGGGACTCGCGGCCGATGAAGTCCGCGCCCTTCTTGAGGCGAACCGCGAAGCCGAGCCCCGCCTCGTACGGCGTCTCCTCCGGCGTGATGTCGCTCGACCAGACGCGATAGCCCTTCTCCAGCCGCAGGCTGTCGATGGCCCGATACCCGCCGGCCAGCAGCCCGAGCGGCTGCCCCGCCTCCCACAGGGTGTCCCAGAGCACCGCGCCGTATTCCATCGGGCAGTAGAGCTCCCAACCGAGCTCGCCGACGTACGTCACCCGCAGCGCCGTCACCGGCACGTGCCCGACCGTGATCTGGGCAGCCGTCAGGTACGGAAATGCCTCGTTGCCGAGGTCATCGGTCGTGGTGGACTGCACGATCTGGCGCGCCAGCGGCCCCCAGATGCCGATGCACGCGCGCGAGGAGGTGACGTCGCTGACCGTCACGCTATCGTCGTCCGGCGCGTGCTTTCGAATCCAGCCCAGATCGTGGTTGCCGAACGCCGTGCCGGTGACGATGAAGAACCGATCCTCCCCGACGCGGGTGACGGTGAAGTCGCATTCGATCCCGCCCCGCTGGTTGAGCATCTGGGTGTAGGTGATCCTGCCCACCGATCGGTCCATCTCGTTGTCGCACAGTCGCTGCAGGAAGGCGAGCGAGCCGGCTCCGCTGATCTCGATCTTGGCAAAGCTCGTCTCGTCGAAGAGGGCCGCGGCATTGCGGGTGGCGAGCGACTCGGCTCCGATCGCCGGCGACCAGTGCTGCCCGGCCCAGCCGCGCGGCCGCAACCCCTCGTCGCCTGCCGCCGCGTTCGACTCGAACCAGTTGGGGCGCTCCCAGCCCGACTTCTCGCCGAAGGCGCAGCCGAGCTCGGTCAGCCGCCGATAGGTCGGGGAGAGGCGCAGTGGCCGGGCGGACTGCCGCTCCTCGTTGGGGTAGTGGATGTCGTAATAGGTCGCGTAGTTCTCGGTGGCACGGGCCAGGGTGTAAGCCCGAGAGCGGTACTGGGCGCCGAAGCGGCGGATGTCCATCTTCCAGAGGTCCAGCTCCGGCTCCCCGTCGACGATCCACTGCGCGACCTGCCGCCCCAGGCCGCCGGCGCCGGCAATCCCGTGCGCCGAGAAGCCGGCGGCCACGAAGAGGCCGCGGACCTCCGACTCACCGAGGATGAACTCGTTGTCCGGTGTGAAGCCCTCCGGCCCGTTGATGAGGCGCGTGATCCCGGCGTCGTGCATGGCCGGCACGCGACGCACGGCCCCGGCGCTGATCTCCTCGAAGCGCGGCCAGTCGGGCGCCAGCAGCTTTCCGTTGAAGTCGGGCGGAATGCCGTCGAGCGACCACGGAGCCGCGTCGCGCTCGTAGCCGCCCATCACCAGGCCGCGCACCTCCGGGCGGAAGTAGACGAGGTTGTCCGGATCGCGCAGCTGCGGCAGGTCGGGGCCGACGCCGTCGATCGGCTCGGTGACCAGGTACTGGTGCGCGAACGGGATCACCGGCACGGTGATCCCCGCCATGCGACCGATCTCGCCAGCGAACATGCCGCCCGCGTTGACGACCACCTCGGCCACGATCTCGCCGCGCTCGGTCGTCACGCCCGTCACGCGCCCGCGCTCGACGCCGATCCCCGTCACTCGCGTCCTCGGCAGGATGGTGGCCCCGCGGCTTCGGGCGCCGGCCGCGAGGGCCTGGGTCAGGCCGCTCGGGTCCAGGTAGCCATCTGTCGGCAGCCAGGCGGCGCCGAGGACGCCATCGGTGACCATCAGCGGGAAGAGGCCAAGTGCGTCGTCGGGGCCGATCAGCTCCATCGGCAACCCGTAGGTCTTGGCCCAACCGGCCTGGCCGCGCAGCTCCTCCATCCGTTCCGGCGAGGCCGCCAGCCGCAGGGAGCCGACCTCGCGCCAGCCGGGATCGACACCGGTCTCGTCCGCCAAGCCGCGGTAGGTGGCGACGCTGTCGACCATCATCCGGGTCAGGGTCGGGCTCGAGCGCAGCTGCCCCACCAATCCGGCCGAATGGAAGGTCGAACCCGATGTCAGCTCGGACCGATCGAGCAGGACGACATCGGTCCAGCCCAGGAGGGTCAGGTGGTAGGCGATCGCCGCTCCCCCGACGCCACCGCCGATGATCACGCAGCGCGCCCGCTCCGGCAGCCCCGTGCTTCGGTCAGCCACCCGCCGCCTCGCGCAGGTGCTCCTCGAAGGCCGGGCCGGACGCGTTGTGCAGCAGCCGCTCGAAGTGCTCGTCGGCGTACTCCACGAAGTCCACGTCGAGCGAGCTGATCCCCTGCTGCAGGACGCCCCACATCGCCTCGCGGAAGTCGGAGACGATGCGCATCAGGGCCAGGCGGGCCAGCCGGGGCGGCAGTGTCTCGCCCTCGTACGCCTCCAGCAGGATGGCGTCCTCGTCCGGCGCCAGGTCGTGGTTCACGCTGAAGTTGCCGAGGTCGAAGAACGGGTCGCCCATGCCCGCGTACTCCCAGTCGACGATCCGGATCCGCTCCCCGTCGTCGATGAAGTTGGCGTTCAGCAGGTCGTTGTGGCATGGGCGCAGGTCGATCGGTGCGTCGAGGAGGGCACGCTCGATGCGCCGCCCGACGGCGTGCGCCTCGTCCCAAGCGGCTGGCCGCGGGACTCCTCGCTCGAGCGCCAGCGCCAGGTACGCCTCGACGATGCGCAGCGGCACGAAGAGCCCCGGAATGGCCGGACCGCCATGGATGCGCCGGATCGAGTCGGCCACGCGGCGAAGGGTCGCCGGCTGATGGACCTGCGCCAGGCTGACCGGCTCGCCGACGATGAAGCGGGTGACGAGGTAGCCCTCGGGACGGATGAAGGCCGTAACCTCCGGCCCGATTCCCACCCCGGCCGCCGCCACGGTTGCGGCGTGCTCGACCTCGCGGCTGATGCCGAGCAGATGGGTGTCGTTGCCGGCCAATCGGATGACGTAGCGCTCCGGCTCGCCCGCCGCGGTGATCAGGTAATTCCGGTTGGTGATTCCGCC
>JBDTMU010000125.1:0-4680 GCA_039934115.1 Chloroflexota bacterium
CGCGGGCTGGACATCACCGACCTGCCGTTCGTCCTCAACTACGACATCCCCGAGGATGCAGACACCTACGTGCACCGCGTCGGCCGCACGGCGCGGGCCGGACGCGAGGGGACGGCCATCACCCTGGTCGGCGAATGGGACCTCGACGCCTGGGAGCAGATCCGCAAGGAGGTCGGAGTCGAGGTCGAAGAGGGCGAGCTGAAGCTCTACAACCGATCCTGACCTGACCCGCCTCGCTGAGCGCGCTACCCTTGCCGCGCATGACGAGGTCTCACCGCTGAAGACCAACCGTTCCACGCCAATCCCGTCGGCGCTCGACGCGAGAGGGCTCGCCGAGGTCCGCCGGGTCGGCCAGGCGGACCTGATGGTCGGCATCCCCAGCTTCGGCAACGCCGAGACGATCGGCTTCGTCGTGCGCGCCGCAACCGCCGGGATGGTGCAGTACTTCCCCGACCTGAAGCCGATCCTGGTCAACTCCGACGGCGGCTCGCCCGACCATACGCCGCGCGTCGTGATCACGGCGGAGAGCCCCGAGTACATCGAGAAGATCATCCTGGTCAGCCCGCGCCACAAACTGCAGCGGATCACCTTCACCTACCACGGGCTGAGCGGCAAGGGGACCGCCGTACGGGCCCTGTTCGAGGTCGCGCGCGAGCTGGGGGTGAAGGCCATGGTCATGGTCGACTCCGACCTGCGCAGCATTGCGCCGGAGTGGATCGAGCTGCTGGCCGGTCCGATCCTCAAGGGCGGCTACGACTTCGTGGCGCCGCTCTACGCGCGCTACAAGTACGACGGCACCATCACCAACGCGATCGCCTACCCGCTCACCCGCGCGCTGTATGGCGCGCGCATCCGCCAGCCGATCGGTGGCGAGTTCGCGGTGAGCGGCGACCTCGTGAAGCGCTACCTCGAGCTCGACACCTTCGACGAGCTGACCGCCCGCTTCGGGATCGACGTGTGGATGACCCACTCGGCCATCAATGAGGGGTTCGCCGTCTGCCAGACGCGCCTGGGCGCCAAGATCCACGACGCCAAGGACCCCGCCGGCGACCTGGGGCCGATGTTCCGGCAGGTGGTCGGCACCCTCTTCGCGCTGGCTGGTCGCTACCAGGACCGATGGCTCAAGGTGCGCGGCTCGCATTCAATCCCCGAGTACGGGTTCGAGCGGGTGATCGCCCCCGAGGTGGTTGAGGTCAACCACGCGAAGCTGGTCGACACGTTCGAGACCGCTCGCCTCTCGCAGGCCGATGCCTGGGCACAGATCCTATCGCCGGATCAGCTCGAGCGAGTCATGTCAGTTGACATTCCATCAGAGCCGGCCGTCTTCCACTTCCCCGCGGACCTCTGGATCCGCTGCCTGTACGACGCCCTGGTCGCCTACAACCGGCCGGGGACCGACCGCGAGCGGCTCCTGGCCGCCCTCACGCCGCTCTACTTCGGACGGACCGCGGGTTTCATCGCTGAGACGATCGAGATGACGACCGACCAGGCAGAACGGGTGATCGAGGCAGTTGCGCGCGAGTTCGAGGAGCTGAAGCCGTACCTCGTCACCCGCTGGCGCGAAATGCGCGCCCAGGCGGCGGGCTGATGGCGGCCCGCCGGCGCCAGCCGTACCGGATCCTGCTGCCGCTCGCCAACCCGCGCACCGCTCGCGACCTGGTCCGCATCGGGGCGGGAATCGGGCAGGGCCGGCTGACCGAGATCACCGCGCTCGGGATCGTCGAGGTGCCGGAGGGCGTCTCGCTCTCCGAGGGGGCGACCCACGCGCGCACCGCGCGACGCCTGCTGCAGCGCGTCCTCGACTTCGGTGACGAGGAGGAGATCCAGATCCGGACGATGGTCCGGATCGGGCGGCGAGCCGCCGACGGGGTGATCGAGGCGGTCGGCGAGGAGAGCGCGGACCTCGTGATCTTCGGCTGGGGCGGGCCCCCGAGCCCCACTGCTGTCAAGCGACCGACCACGACGCGAGGCGGCCCGGCCGAGCCGGCCGTCTTCTCGCCGACGATCGATGCTGTGGTGCGCGAGTCTCCGTGCGACATCGCAGTCGTGAAGCAGCGGGGCCTGGAACAGGTCAGCTCGATCCTGGTCCCGGTCCGCGGCGGTCCGCACGCCGAGCTGGCGATGCGTCTGGCACGCGACCTGGGCAAGCGTTTCGGGGCGCAGGTGGTGGTGATGCACGTGGTCCCGAAGGGGATCGGCGAGCGTGCACTGGCCCGTGAACAGACGGCGCTCGACCGCTTCGTGGCGGAGCACCGTGCGGGTCGCAAGGTGATCGGCATCCTGCGGGAGGCTGCGTCGGTGCGCGCCGCGATCCTTCGCGAGGCGAGCAACCACCAGCTGGTGGTGATGGGCGCGTCGGCCAACCCGTCGACCATGACCCCGGACGGGCGGTTCCTGTTCGGGGTGGTGGCCGAGGCGGTCGCGTCCCGCGCCAAGCCGACCGTCATCGTGGTCAAAACCAAGCAGGAGCTGGCGGTCTCGCTGTTCGACGAGCTGCGGGCCGCCGAAGGGACGCTGGCCGCGGCCGACGCGTTCGTCGAGGACGGCCGGGCGCTGCCTACCGTGGTGGACCGCTGGTTCGCCGAGAACACCTTCCACGCCTCCGAGTTCCGCGACGTGGCCAGGCTGGTCGAGCTGAAGGAGAAGCAGGGCGTCACCATCAGCCTTGGACTGCCGGCCCTCAACGAGGAGAAGACGATCGGCCTCGTCATCAAGCGCATCAAGGGCGCGCTGATGGATCGAGTCCCGCTGCTGGATCAGCTGGTCCTGATCGACAGCGACAGCACCGACCGCACGCGCGAGATCGCGGCCGAGCTGGGGGTCCCGGTCGTGCGCCACTCCCGGATCCTGCCGGAGATGGGATCGTTTGTCGGCAAGGGCGAGGCGCTGTGGAAGAGCCTGCACGTGCTCGACGGCGACATCGTGGCCTGGATCGACACCGACATCCGCAACATCCAACCGCGCTTCGTGCATGGGCTGCTGGGTCCGCTGCTGCGTGAGCCTCGGATCCAGTACGTGAAGGGCTTCTATCGCCGCCCGATCCGCCAGGGCCTGACTCTCTTCGCGGAGGGTGGCGGACGGGTGACGGAGCTGATGGCACGGCCGCTCATCAACCTGTTCTTCCCTGAGCTCTCCGGATTCATCCAGCCGCTCTCGGGTGAGTACGCCGGTCGGCGAGCGCTGCTCGATTCGGTCCCCTTCTTCACCGGCTACGGGGTCGAGATCGGGCTGCTGATCGACATCGCCGAGACGGCTGGGCTGTCGGCGATCGGCCAGGTCGACCTCGAACGGCGGATCCACCGCAACCAGCCGCTCTCCAACCTGTCGCAGATGAGCTTCACCATCCTGCAGGCCGCCATCACAAAGCTCGAGGAGCGGCACCGGATCGAGCTGCTGACCGAGGTCGGTCGCGGCATGAAGGTGATCGGGCAGGAGAAGGACCGATTCAACCTGGAGGTGCGCGAGGTCGCCGACTCGATTCGTCCGCCGATGCGCAGCGTCACGGCCTACCAGGAACGTCGCCGATCGCTGAAGCGCTGATGGTCGCCCCGCTGCGCATCCTGGTCGCCCCCGACTCGTTCGGGGGTGCGCTCGACTCCGTGGCGGTGGCACGGGCGATCAAGGCGGGCTGGCTGCGGGCCCGACCGGACGACGTTGTGGTCCAGGCGCCGATGGCCGATGGAGGCGAGGGGACGCTGGCGGCGGTCGCGACGGCCCTTGGCGAACGGGCGGTCCGGCGGTCAGTCGCGGCTCATGACGCATTGGGCCGACCGATCTCGGCCGACTATCTCCTCCTCGGCGGCGGTCGCCAGGCGTTCGTCGAGTTGGCGGCCGCTTCCGGCCTCGCGCAGCTGACCACAGAGGAGCGGACGCCGGCCTCGGCCCGCGTCGCGAGCACCCGCGGCACCGGGGAGCTGCTGCGCAGCGCGCTGGATGATGGCGTGAAGGAGGTGATCCTGGGGCTCGGCGGGTCGGCCACGACTGACGGCGGGAGCGGCATGCTGGCCGCGCTCGGCGTGCGGTTCCTCGACATGGCCGGAGAAGAGCTGAAGCCGGGCGGCGCCGCGCTGGCCGAGCTGATCGCGACCGACGCGTCGAGGCTCGATCCACGCCTGGCGCGGGTCGAGGTGGTGGTCGCCTCCGACGTCACCAACCCGCTCACCGGCGCGGCCGGCGCGGCCGCCACCTACGGGCCGCAGAAGGGAGCCGATGCGGATGCGGTGGCGGAGCTCGACGCGGCGCTTGGCATCTACGGCGCGGCCATCCAGACAGTGACCGGGCGCGGGGTGGCGGAGCTGCCGGGGGCAGGCGCCGCGGGTGGGACCGGGGCAGCGCTGCTCGGCTTCACGAATGCCACGCTGCGGCCGGGGGTCGATGTGGTGGCCGAGATGGTCGGCCTGGCTGCCGCGCTCGAGGACGCCGACCTCGTTGTCACTGGTGAAGGCCGCGCCGACGAGCAGACCCTGGCCGGCAAGGCAGCGATGGGGGTCGCCCTGCTGGCGGGGAAGCGCGGCATCCCGGTCGTGCTCCTGTGCGGGACCGTGGGACCGGGCTCGGAGGCGCTCGAGGTGTCCGGCCTGTTCGAGCTGATCCAGCCGGTGGCGGACCGGCCGATGACCCTCGAGGAGGCGATGGGGGACACCGACCGCCTGCTGACGAATGCCGCCGAGCGGCTGGCGC
>JBDTMU010000126.1:0-4660 GCA_039934115.1 Chloroflexota bacterium
CTCGTAGATCCGCATGCGACCTCCCTCTGCTGTGTCGCGGCCCGTTGCGGGCTGAGTGGCAGGATACCAGCCGCTGTACGCGGATCCCTCAGGCGATGCCGGTGCGCGACCGCGCAAGCGACACGGCCACGCGGGCAGCCGTCCTCGCGTTGTTCACGATCAGGCCGATGTTGGTGCGCAGGGTGCGGCCGTTTGACAACTCGGCGATGCGGCCGAGGAGGAACGGGGTCACCGCGCCGCCGCGAATCCCCTGCCGTGCGGCGTCCGCATGGGCGACATCGAGCCAGGACGCAACCTCGTTCGACGGGATGGCCAGATCGGCCGGGGCGGGCTGGACGAACAGGATGCCGTTCGAGCCCTCGATCGCCAGGTGGATGGCCAGCACGGTCGCAGCTTCAGAAGGGCCCTCGACCCGATGTGCAAGGCGCAGCCCCGAGCTGGCGCTGTAGAAGGCGGGAAGCTCGCCGACGCCAAGGCCGATGACCGGCACGCGCCGCGTCTCGAGCAGCTCAAGGGTGGCGGGCAGGTCGAGGATCGACTTCGCGCCACTGCATACGACGGCCACGCGGGTGGCGGCCAGCTCGTCGATGTCACTGCTCACGTCGAACGTCGTCGCGGCGCCCCGGTGCACGCCGCCGATGCCCCCGGTGGCCAGCACGTGGATGCCGGCCATGGCGGCGATCCGAATGGCGGCGCTGACGGTGGTCGATGCCAGGCCTCCGGAGGCGAGGAGCGGCGCAAGGTCACGTGAGCCAGCCTTGCCCGGGTGGTTCTCCGGGTCGGCCAGGCGCTCGAGCATCGCCGGCGGGACACCGACCAGCAATTTCCCGGCATCGATCGCCGTCGTGGCCGGCACCGCTCCCTCGTCACGCACGGCGCGCTCGGACGCCAGCGCCGTCTCGAGGTTGTGCGGCGATGGCAGTCCCTGCGCGATGAGGCTCGATTCGAGCGCCACCACCGCCCGACCCGCGGCGATCGCCGCGGCAACCTCGTCGGAGATCGAAAGGAGCGCCGACGCGCTCATCTGATCATCGGCTCCGCCGCGGTCCTGCCCTGCGCTCCGAGCACGCGAGAGACCAGGGCGCCGTCCCGGGCACCTCGTTCCATCGCCTCGCGGAGCACCGGCACGCCGGGCGGCCACGTTGCCGTCAGGAGACCCAGGATCAACGCGGCGACGTATGCGTCGCCGGCCCCGGTGGCGTCCAGCGTGGGAGTTGCCTGATCGACCGCCGGCACTGAGAGGGCGAACCCGGGTCCCGCCGCCGCCGAGCCCGCAGCCCCTCCGGTGACGACGGCGATCAGCCCGGGAAAGGCACTTGCCAGGGCATCCGCAGCTGCGGCCAGCGACGGGAGCGGCCGATCGAGCAGCGCGGCCGCTTCGTCGCGAGAAAGGACCAGCAGGGCGACCCGCGCAGTCGCGAGGCGCGCCCGCACCCGCGCGGACCGTGCCGGGTCCTCGGGCAACGATCCCCCGCCGGCGCTCACCCTCGTCGGCGGCAGCGACCCGAGGACGCCGGCAACGGCATCGCCCGTGGCATCGTCTGCCAATGCGTATCCGGAGCAGTGGACCCATCGCGCTCCGGCGCACGCTGCGGCGAGCGCGGCCGGCTCAAGCGTGACGCGGTCCGAGAGCATCGCCCGCTCACCATCGTCATCGAGCAGCGAGATCACCAGGCTGCTGCGCTCGCCCCCGAGCTGCGCGACGGCAACCCCGTCGGTCTCAAGCGCCACAGCCAGGAGATGCCCAGCCGCGTCATCGGCGATGGCCGTGGCCAGCCGAACGTCTGCGCCGGCGCGCGCGAGGCGCACGGCCACGTTGGCCCCCTGCCCCCCAGGCGAGATCGAGATCCTGGCGGGGACATCGGCGCCGGCTCGGGGAGCCTCCGTCGCGCGGACCGTCACGTCCAGGGTGGAGTCGCCAATGACGGTGATCGCCATCAGCCGAGGGTCACCAGGGCTGCCGCGTCGCGTAGCCCTCGTTGGTGGGATGCCAGAAGGCGACTCGCGCATCGGCCAGCCTCCAGCACAGCCAGACGGGCTGGCCATCCCGTTCGCCCGGGAAGTCGACGAGGCCCATCTCCAGGTCCCGCACCTCGACCCCCATCTCGGTGAGGTGCACCAGCAGGGTGCGCATCCCCTCCCTGATCTCGGCCGTCTCCGCCTCCTGACGACCCGCCGCGGAGGCACTCTCGGGGTCGCCGTTGGCGTCCAGCTGGCGATGCATCTCGGCGTGAGATGCGTCAAGGCGACGCTGCTCAACCGCGAGCTGCAGCAGCACGGCGCGCACCTGCGGGACCAGGGCATTCGCCTCGTCCATCGTGTACGTCCGGCGCGCAGCTGGCATGGCCGATCGATGGTAGCAGGACCATTTCGCTGGCCTCCCTCTGGTAGGATCGGGACCGCTTCAGCTGCGGGCCTGCTCCGCGCCGCGACGGCGCCCGCGATCGTTTCGCAGGAGGGCGTCAGCCATCACCGATGGCCGATGAGACGCGCCGCCACCGCGGCCCCAACGACGAGGACCCGCCCGCCGGGATGGATCCGTACACCGAGTACGACGACTTCGATCTTCCCGCGTACGTCGGTCGTACCAGCTTCCAGAAGCTCCCCGAGCTGACCGATGGCGACGCATTGCGCGCGCGTCGCCCGGACATCGCCATCGTCGGCGCGCCGTTCGATGATGCGGTCAGCCATCGGCCTGGCGCCCGGTTCGGACCGCGCGCCATCCGCGCGGCGACCTATCTCGCCGGGTCGCCCAACTCGCTCCAGCTCGGCATCGAGCCATTCGAGTGGATGGACGTGGTCGACGCCGGGGACGCCCCGGTGGTCCCGGCCAACCTCGAGCGTGGCCACGCGGTCATTCGGCGCAAGGTGCTCGAGGTGGTGCAGGCCGGCGCGATCCCGATCGTGCTTGGCGGGGATCATTCCATCACCTTTCCCTCCGCTTCTGCCGTGGCCGAGGCGGTCGCCCCCAGGCGCCTGGGGATGGTCCATTTCGACGCGCACGCCGATGCCGCCAACAGCACCTGGGGAGTCCTCGCATCACACGGAACGCCGATGCGGCGGCTGATCGAGTCCGGCGCGATCGAGGGGCGCAACTTCGTGCAGGTCGGGCTGCGTGGGTACTGGCCACCCCCCGTCACCCTCGAATGGATGCAGCGGCACGGCCTGCGGGTCCACTTCATGACCGAGATCGAGGAACGCGGGGCTGAAGCGGTGGTGGCCGATGCGATTGCGGAGGCGCTCGACGGACCCGAGCTGATCTACCTGTCGATCGACATCGACGTGATCGACCCTGGCATGGCGCCGGGGACCGGCACGCCGGAGCCCGGCGGGATGCTGTCGCGAGAGCTGCTGCGGGCCATCCGCCAGATCGTGGCCGCGGTTGACCTGGCGGGCATGGACGTGGTCGAGGTGGCGCCGGTCTACGACGTCAGCGAGATCACGGCTGCCGCCGCCCATCGGTGCGTGATGGAGGCGATCAGTGCCCTCGCCGCCAAGCGGCGCGATGCCGGAGGCAGCCCCCGACCGAGCGGGCGATCCCGCGACGGCTAACCGGTGACCGTGAAGGTCGCCTCAGCTGCCAGCGTTCCGTTGCGATCCACGCGGATGGTGTAGTTCCCCACGGCGAGACCGCTGAATTTGAACCTCGCCCAGCCGTTGCACGAAGACCCACATCCGTTCTCTCCGATGGAGCTCAACGGAATATGGCCGTCTGCCACGGCGGTGCCTGCGGCGTCCACGATCGTCGCGCCGATGGTGTCTGCATTGTTGCCACTCCGCCAACCCACCCAGACCCACACCGATCCACCACTGATGGTCGCGCCGCTCGAGCTGCAGCCATCCTGGCTCGACGGCTCCTGGGCGCAAGGCTCCGTCCGCGCCGAGAAGCCGTCCGGGAAGACAAGCGGCCCTCCGCCAGAGGGATTCGGCGTGGCTGCCGGCACCGATCCGGCCGCGGTCGGTTCCAGGCTCGCTGCCTGGCTGGGGGCGGTGGAGACCAGCGGTGTGCCGGACGGCGATTCAAGAGCGACGCCGCCGGAGAAGAGGCCGGACATGACCGCGCCCACCCCGATTGCCAGGATCCCGAGCAGCACGAAGCCGCCGATCGCCAGCGGGCTCATGCCGGACCCACGTCGCCCCCACTCCTCGTCCGGGGGCGGATAGCGGTAGTCGTACGCTTCAGCGGGGTCGTATGGCTGCTCCGGGGGATCGAATTGATCTGCCGGCGGTGCCGGCGCGACGACCGGGTCGGGCGCCGCCGGAGTCGGAGGATCGGCGGCGACAGGTGCGGCTGCAACCGAAGCGGCTCGGGGAGCGCGTGTCACCGGGGGCGGTGGCTCCTTGAAGACTCGCGCCCGAGGAGCGGCCGCTGGGGCGGGAGCGTCGACCGGAGGCGGCCCGACCGGCGGTGCGGCGGCTGGCCTGTCGTCGAACCCGGGTGGCGTGTGATCGACGTGTTGCGCGTCCTCGGCGGCATCCGCGCCCGAGAGCACCAGTTCGTCCTCGGGCTCGGGCCGAAACGGCTGGTAGGGTGAAGGAACGGCCCCGGAGGCCTCGCCCACAGGCGCGCCTCTCCGGAACGCGGCGTCACCGGGGCGATGAACGCGGATCCGATCCTGCAGCTCCTCGCGATCGAGGCCCCGCGGCCGCGCCCGGGCGG
>JBDTMU010000127.1:0-4654 GCA_039934115.1 Chloroflexota bacterium
GCCATCGCGGTCGTGTGCCCGGCCACCACGCGGCCCTGCATCCCGTCGCGGATCGCCCTTGCCGCCACGACCTCCAGGAAGCGGCTCTGCTCGTCATCGGTCTCGTCGCAGTGCAGGTCGATCGGCTTCCCCGTCTCCTTTGCCAGGTCGAAGATGAAATGCACCTCCTCCACGCCGTCGTCGCGGGTCCACTCGTAGTGGGGGATGCCTCCGATCACGTCGCAGCCGAGGCGCATCGCTTCGCGCATCAGCTCCTTGCCGTCCGGGAAGGAGAGGATCCCGTCCTGCGGGAAGGCGATCAGCTTCAGCTCGACGATGTCGCTGACCTCCTCGCGCAGCTCGAGCAGAGCCTTGAGAGCGACCAGGTTCGGGTCACAGATGTCGACGTGCGATCGAATCAGGCCGGTGCCCTGTGCCACTTCCCAGCGTATCGCCTCGAGCGCGCGCCGCTTGACATCCTCGTGGGTCAGTGTCCGCTTACGCTCTGACCAGGTCAGGATCCCCTCGATCAGGGTCCCCGACTCGTTGTAGCGGGGCTCGCCGACGGTCAGGACCGCATCCATGTGGACGTGGGGATCGACCAGCGGGGGAGAGACGAGCGAGCCCTCGGCGTCGAGCTCGATCGGGGCTGATGGAAGCTGGCCGCGCGCGCGAATGGCGCCGATGCGGCCGTCCTCGATGCCGATGTCGACCGGCTCGGGATACGTCCCGCCGGTCGGGTGCAGGCGTGCGTTGCGAACGACAAGGTCCATTGCCACCCGCTCTCCGGAGGCGCGTCAACGGTGCGACGCGACGCTGCATGATGGCGCCGCGGGCACCTCGCCGCACGGCCTTTCTGCATTGCGAGGGCAGGCTCACGGAGACGGTGCCGCGGCGCAACACTCCGTGGTCACGGCCGCTTGCGCCCCCAGCCCAGCCGCTGTCTAATCGACGCAAGCCGAGGAGAGAAATCATGCCGCGCACCCCTCTGGCGGCGAGGTTGCAGGACGCCGCATCGATCGCCCAGGAGTCGTCTCGGCGGGACCTCCCAGTTGCGCGGGTGATCCGTGGGCGCATCACCCGACGGGAGCTGCTCCGCCGGACGGGCGCGATCGGCTTGGCCGGCGCATCGGCGCTGACCGTCGGCCGGTTCAGCGGGGTTCGGGCCGCGGCTCTGGGCACGCCTCGCATCGCGGTCATCGGCGCGGGCCTGGCCGGCCTCACTTGCGCCTATCGATTGAAGCAGGCCGGCTATACGGCGACCGTCTATGAGGCCTCTGATCGCGTCGGTGGACGCTGCTGGACGATCCGCGGGGTGTTCGAGGGCGAACAGATCGCCGAGCACGGCGGTGAGCTGATCGACCAGGGGCACGCGGCAATCCGCCGGTTGGCGAGCGAGCTGGGTTTCACGCTCGACAACCTGCTCTCCGCCCAGACGAACGGGACCGAGGATCTCTTCTACTTCGACGGCGCCCCCTATTCCTTCGCCGATGCCACTGACGACCTGAAGGGCATCTGGCAGCAGTTGCACAGGGATGTGTCGGCCGCCAGCTATCCGACGCTCTATAACCTCAGTACTCCGCGCGGGCGAGAGCTCGACAAGATGTCGATCACGCAATACATCGACACCTACGTGCCCAAAAGCGCAAAGGGCTACGACGTCGGTCCAGGCATGCAGTCGAAGCTCGGCCAGCTGCTCGACGTCGCGTACAACATCGAGTACGGCGGCGAATGCTCGGTCCAGAGCTCCCTCAACATGCTGTACCTGCTGGCCTACTCGGGGCAGGGCCAGCTCCGCATCTTCGGGCCATCGAACGAGAAGTACCGCGTCATGGGCGGCAACGACCAGGTCCCCGAGGCGATCGCCGACCTCCTGGGGAGCCAGATCGCGCGCGGGATGGAGCTCACCGCCATCGCGCAGAATCGCGACGGGACGTACAGTCTCTCGTTCCGCGGGCAGGCGCAGGCGACAGTCGTGGACCGGGTTGTTCTCGCCCTGCCATTCTCGTTGCTCAAGTCCGTGAATTACTCGAGGGCGAACTTCGGGGAGCTCAAAGATGCCGCCATCAAGAACCTCCCGATGGGCACGAACTCAAAACTGCACGTTCAATTCAGCGACCGCCACTGGAACTCGCTCGGCAACAATGGCAACACGTTTGCCGACACCGGCTACCAGAACACCTGGGAGGTCACGCGAGCCCAGCCTGGGAGACAGGGCATCCTCGTGGACTACACCGGCGGGAACATCGGCGCCAGCTTTGGGTCCGGCACCCCGGACTCCCGCGCACGGGAGTTCCTGACCCAGATCAAACCGCTCCTGCCGGGCCTCGGGGACAGGTACATCCCGGGAAAGGCCACGATCGACTTCTGGACCGCTTACCCATGGACGAAGGGCTCGTACTCGTTCTGGAAGGTCGGCCAGTACACTGGCTTCTCAGGGGTCGAGAAGGAGCGGCGTGGCATGGTCCACTTCTGCGGGGAGCACACCTCGCAGGACTTCCAGGGATATCTCAACGGTGGCGTCGAGACCGGCGAGCGAGTCGCAACCGAGATCCTCCAGGATTACAAGGCTGGCATCTTCCCGTAACGCTTCAGCCAGCAGGTCGAGCGATCCGGCCCCCGGTGGCGGCCGGTCCAAAGGTCGGCCGCTGCTAGACTTGACCCGGGCTCGGTCGGGGCGTAGCGCAGTCCGGTAGCGCACTTGAATGGGGTTCAAGAGGTCGCTGGTTCGAATCCAGTCGCCCCGACCACTCAGCCCAGGCCCTAGCTCACGTCCCATATGACGGCGTCAATCAGGGGGCGATAGACCGAGTAGCTGAATTCGCCACCGATGGGCAGATCGAGGAACTCGGTCGCTTCTCGGTTCAGTCGGCCCCAGTCGCTCTTCTCGTCGCGGGCCGATTCGTGCATGACGTCGAAGGCAGCAAAGGACTCGAGACGCAGCAAGAAGCGGTACTCGCCAGCCTGCTTCTCCGAGGACATGGCTACGACGTAGGTGCCGATGTACTCAACACCCGGAGGCGTGCTCTTCTTCAGCGCAGCATCGTTGTCCGCGGTCCATTTCTGGAACGCTTCTTCTTTACCGCGCTTGATGTTGAAGCCCTGCTCAGAAATCAACGACATCGCACATCACTCCTTGCTGTCATGCGGTCCATAGTCAACCGTGAACCGGAGAAGTATGCGCCCGCGATTCCACCCCCCCTCGTGGGCAGCAAAACGCCCGACCCTTTCGGGCCGGGCGATTGTCGAATCGCTAGCGAGACGCTTGCGCGTCCCGGTGGGGATCGGTGCTAGGCGGCAGAGACCTTGCCGGCGCGGGGACCGCGGGGGCTGGACTCAACCTCGAAGTTGACCTTCTCGCCGCCGACGAGGCGATCGAACTCAAGGGAGCGATCGAGCCCGTCACGGTGGAAGAAGTACTCCTTGCCGTCCTCGGCCGCAATGAAGCCGAAGCCGCGGTCGGAGACGACCTTCTTGATGGTACCTGTGGTCATGTTGACCTCGTTCTCTTCTCGAAGTGAGCCGACGACGCACGGCCGGCTCGAGAAGGAACCTGACGACCACGCGGGAGACTCCCAAGGGGGGAGAGTGCCTCCAGTCTACCCTGCATGGCCGTTTTGTGCTCATCGTGCCACCCTCTAGCGACGATCGTGGTCGCACGTCACGTTCGCGAATCGGGGCCGATGTAGCATCCCGCGGTGGATCCCGCACCCGCCCTTCCCACCGGCCCGCCATTCACCATCCGAGCTCGGCTGCTGACCACGCTGGCCTCCGGTGGCGTCCGCTACGAGCCCGACGCCAGGATCGAGGTGGATGCCGCCGGACGGCTCGCGAGCGTTGAGCGCTGGAATGGTCAGGCGGACCCGGCAGCGACCCTTGACCTGCGCCCGTGGGTGCTAATGCCCGGCCTGGTCGATCTGCACGCCCACCTTCCGCAGCTGCCGAATGCGGGGGTCGGCGCTGGCCTCGACCTCATGACCTGGCTCGAGCGATACATCTTTCCGCTCGAGCGCGACTTCGACGTTCCGACCGCCCAGCTGATCGCACCGGCCGCCTTTCGTGCCTTCGCGCGGGCCGGCACCACGACTGTCGTCGCCTACGGCGCCCTCTGGGCGGAGAGCCTGGACGCATGCTTCCGGGCGGCTGAGGCGCATGGCATCCGGGCCGTCATCGGCAAGGTGATGATGGATCGGCTCAGCTACGACATCGACCGAGATCCGCGCGAGGTGCTCGAGCTGTCGCTGCGGCAGTCTGCCGAGCTGTGCGCGAGGTGGAACGGCCGGGATGACGGGAGGCTCATGTACGCCTTCACCCCCCGCTTCGCGGTGAGTTGCTCGGCCGAGATGTTGCGGGCCTCCGCGCAGGCCGCCCTCGAGGCCGGGGCCTACTGGCAGACGCATCTCTCGGAGGACCGCGGGGAGATCTCGGAGGTGAGACGGCTCTTCCCCGATGCGATCGACTACACCGATGTCTACGATCGTGCGGGTGGGCTCACGTCCCGGGCGATCCTGGCGCACGCGATCCACCTCTCGGACCGTGAGGTGGCTCGGTTGGCGGAGAGCGGCGCCGCCGTCGTCCATTGCCCCAGCTCGAACCTGTTCCTGGCGAGCGGCGCAATGCCGCTGGCGCGCTACCTGGCAGGCGGAATCCGCATCGGGCTCGGCTCCGATGTCGC
>JBDTMU010000128.1:0-4610 GCA_039934115.1 Chloroflexota bacterium
TCGGCGTGACCGGCACCGACGGCAAGACCACGACCTGCTACCTCGCGGTCGCCGCGCTGCAGGCTGGCGGCCGACGGCCGGGGATGATCGGCACGGTTGCCGTACGGGTCGGTGATGAGGTCAAACCAAACGATGATCGCAACACCACGCCCGAAGCTCCCGAGCTCCAGGCACTGCTGGCCGAGATGGTCGAGGCTGGGAACGACTGCGTGGTGATGGAGGCCACCAGCCACGGGCTCGTCCAGTCCCGCGTGCGCAACTGCCGCTTCCGGGTCGCGGTCGTGACCAATGTGACCAGCGAGCACCTCGAGTTCCACGGCACGCTGGAGGCATATCGGGCGGCGAAGGCGATGCTGGTCGAGGAGGCGCCGACGGCGATCCTCAATGCCGATGACCCCGCCTTCGGCTATTTCCGCGACCGCGCCCGCGACCGAGTCGTCACGTACGGGACCGATGCCTCCGCGAACGTCCGCGCCACCGACATCCAGGCCCGCGCCGATGGCACGACCTTCACCGCCATCACCGCGAACGGAAGTGTGGAGGTCCACCTGCAGCTTCCCGGCGCCTTCAACGTGCACAACGCCCTGGCGGCTCTGGCCCTGGCCGATGTCGAGGGAGTGGATCTCGATGCAGCCGCTCGCGCCCTCGGCACCGTCAGCGGCGTTCCGGGCCGGATGGAGCGGATCGATGCCGGGCAGCCGTTCGGCGTGGTGGTCGACTACGCCCACACCGCCGATTCGCTGGCCAAGATGCTGCGCACGCTGCGGCCCGTGACGACTGGTCGCCTGATTGTCGTCTTCGGCTCGGCGGGGGAGCGCGACCGCGTCAAACGTCCGGCGATGGGCAGGGTTGCCGCCGAGCTCGCCGACCTGGCCGTCATCACTGACGAAGATCCTCGGCTGGAGGACGGGCACGCCATCAACGAGGCGATCGCGCACGGGGCGCGCGACGCGGGCGCCAAGGACGGCACCGACCTGTGGGTCATCGACGACCGGCGGGCGGCGATCGGCCACGCCATCGGCCTCGCCAAAGCGGGCGACATGATCCTGCTGGCCGGCAAGGGGCACGAAGGCAGCATGTTCTACGCCGACGAGAAGCGCTGGTGGGACGAGCGCGAGGTGGCTCGCCAGGAGCTTGCCGCAGCCGGTTTCAAGGCCGATGCCTGATCTCGCTGCCTTCCGCATCACCGACCGCGACGCCTGGAACACCTTCGTCGAGCACGCTCCCTACCGCAGCTTCCCACAGCTCTGGGAGTGGGGCGAGCTGCGCATAGGATCCGGCTGGCGTCCGATCCGCGTGGCGGTGGGGGAGCGTCCCGACCAACCGATGGCCGGTGCCCAGGTGCTCATCCGCGACGTCCCGCTGGTTGGCTGGCGCCTCGGATACGCGCCGCGCGGCCCGATCGGCCAGCTGGACGACCCACGCCTCCGAACGGCCCTGTTCGCGGCTCTCCAGGACCTGGGCAACTCGGAGCGGATCGCCACGCTCAAGGTTGATCCCGAGGCGACTGCGGATTCGGCCCTGGGCACGACGCTGCTCCGCTCACCGTGGCGGTCTGCCGCGAAAGTCCAGCCGCCACGCACGCGGCTGATCGATCTCGCTGCTGACGAGGAGTCACTGCTCGCCAATCTCGGCAAGAAGCACCGGCAATACGTCCACAAGGCTGAACGTGCCGGCGTGACGGTCGAGCACATCGACGGTACGACGGACCAGGCGACGGCCGCCGATGCCCTTGTCGACTTCAATCGGATCTACACGCACACCGCCGAGCGAGCCGGCTTCGTGGCCCGCGTAGCCGAGTACTACGAGCGGGTCTGGCAGCTCTTCGCTCCCGCCGGCCACGCTCGCCTCTCCTTCGCCACCCTCGACGGGGAGCGCGTCGCGACCCTCTTCCATTTCACCTGTGGCGACCGGGCGGCCGAGGCTTATGGTGGGATGACCGATGCCGGCGCCGACTCACGCGCCAACTACCTGCTCAAGTGGGAGGCGATTCGCGCTTTCCGCGCGGGGGGATTCGCCACGTACGACCTGTGGGGCCTGGCCACCGGCGGTATCGCGCAGTTCAAGGAGGGCTTCGGTGGCCGCCAGGTGGACTACGTCGGCGCCCGCGACCTTCCACTTCGGGCCGCTCAGGACGCGGCGCTACGCCTGCTCCTACCCGCCTACGGGATCGCCCAGCGAGCGCGCCTCCGCCTCTCCGGCCGCAAGCTCACTGGGAGCGACGACTAGCGCCCTTTAGAGAATTCGGTCTCTTTGACTACTCCACCCGCCCGATCGAAGGTTCGCCAGACCCCGACCTGCTGCCCGCGCTCGAACTCTCCGCTCCGCATGAGGCTGCCGTCCTTCCGGAAGAACCCCCACGAGCCGTGCATCTGACCGTCGAGCTGGAAGCCCCGATACCGCAGACCGCCGTCGTCGTAGTAGACGACGTCGGGCACGGGCTTTGACATCTTCGCCATGAGCGGATTATCGCGCCGCTGACCTTGACGTAACTCTGATAGTCAGCCATAATGACCGACTATGAGAACCGTAACAGCCATGGCCCTCCGCGCCCGCCTTGGTGAGCTCCTCGACGCGGCATCAGCCGGCGAGCGGATCGCGATTGAGCGCGATCACAAGCCGATGGCGCTTCTCGTCCCGTACGAGGACGCCGCTCGCCTCGACACAGACGAACAGGAGCGAATCCGGCGAAGCCTCGAGGCCCTCGACCGACTTGTAGCCCGGGGCAAATGGCTTCGAGCCTCGGGTCTAATCCCCGCGGACGCGCCCGATGCCGCGACTGCGATTCGCGAGGAGCGAGCGCGCGATGACGTCTAGCTCACCAACGACGCTGGTTGTCGACGCATCGGTCGCCGTGGCAATCGTCGTTCAGGAGGCGGGTTATGAACGTTATGTAGTCGAACTCCGCGAGCGCAGTGCCGCAGGGGGCCAGCTGCTGGTCCCGGCCTTCTTCTGGCTCGAGCTGGTCAACGTCCTCATCAGGCGGTACCGGCAACGGCCCGGGGTCGTGCTCGAAGCAATCGTTGACCTGGAGAACCTTCGTCTGGAGTCAGTTGCCCTCGACCGGCCGCAGCTCTTGCTCACGATTGACGCAATGGAGCGCGGCGGCCTATCGGCCTACGACGCCGCGTATCTAGCCCTCGCAGAATCCGCCAGTGCGCAGCTCCTGACGACTGACCGCCGCCTTGCCGCCGCCGCGGGCCGCCGAGCCATACCGATTGAGAGGGGGCACGCCATCCAGGAATCGCCGGAGCCCCGCGCGGGATCTTGGGCTGCCTGGCCGGGTGCCGCTGCCTACCTCAAGCAGCTTCGCGCGCAAGTAGCACGCCAAACCAACGGGTAGGCTTCGCCCGATGCCTCCCATCCTCCGCCGCGCCGACGACACCGACCGCCCCGCCTGGGACGCCTTCATCGCCACTCGCCCCGAGGCCGATCTTCTCCAGAGCTGGGCCTGGGGCGAATGTACCGCCCTCGCCGGTGAGCCGCCGGCCCGTCTCCTGCTCGACGACAACGGCCAGATCCGCGGTGTCGCCCAGGCGTTGATGCGTCCCGCCGGGTTCGGCCGCCAGGTCGCGTACGTCGCGCATGGACCGATCTGGGACCGATCGGCTCCTGATGCCGACCGCCTCTTCGCCTGGCTGCTCCAGGGCCTGCGCACGCTCGCCCGCAAGGAGACGGCGCTCGTCGTCAAGCTCGACCCTCGCGCGGAGCTCGGCGACGCGACTGACCTCGCCGGTCTGGCCAAGACCAACAAGCTCCGCCCCGCGCCCGACCTCCAGGCCCCAACTACCCGCATCGTCGACCTGACGGGAGGCCTCGAGCAGCTCGAAGCCTCCTGGCACGCGGACGCACGCCGCCTGTCGCGTCGGGCCGAGCGAGAGGGGACCCAGGTCACCATCTCGCGCGCGCCGGAACCTGCAGACATCGCGATCCTGCACGAGCTGCTGACCCTGACCGCCGCGCATGGCGACTTCAGGGTTCGCACGCCTGACTTCCTGGAACGGCTCGCGACCGAGCTGAGCGCCACGAACGGCTGGTACCTGGGCATCGCTCGTGTCGAGGACACGCCGATCGCCGCCATGGCCTTCCCGCGCATCGGCAATCGCGCCTATTACCTGTACGGCGCCCTGCGCCGCGACCCCGATTACAAGCACCACTACGGCGCTCACGCGGTGATGGCCACCATGCTCCGCACCCTCGCCGCCGATGGATGCACCAGCGTCGACATGTGGGGCGTCGCCGAGCCGGACGACACCAGCGCCGATCCCGCCTGGCGCGGCTTCTCCGACTTCAAGCGCACCTTCGGCGGCCCCTCGCTCCGCCACCCCGGCCTCTTCGACCTCGTCACCAATCGCTTCTGGTACGGCGTCCGAAGTTTGCGCGGCCGGCTCCTGCGAGACAGGAATGGGTAGGAACGTCAGGCAATGCCTTAGCCTGCGGGCCGGCAATCTCGGCGCGTGCCGCTAACCCTCCGCGTGCCCCAGCACCCAGACCTGCTCGCGGCCGTAAGCCGGCGGCCCGCCCCTGAAGTCGCCGTAGTCGGCAACGACCTTGATGGATCGAGCGTTCCAAAACGCGCGCTTTCTCGGCTAGCGGCAGGTCAGGAGCCG